>JAGBWT010000174.1 GCA_017629615.1 Alistipes sp.
AAACCTGCAAACTGATAATTTGAAATTATCAGCCTTCTCACAACGATAACTTGAAGAGGGTGGCGATGCTTTGGCTAAAACCTGCTTTGGCAAAGAGTGCTATGCTTGCCAGATTTCCGGGCAGAATGGTGGCGTAGAGGGTATGTAATCCGATGGTGCGCGCGTAGTCTATTGCGAGTCGTAACGCGTTGGTTGCAAAACCTTTGTTGCGATTACCTTTATCAAAAATCAATATCGATACATCGGCCTTCTGTCCATCGTATTCAGTAAGGTCGATTGCGCCCAATCGCTCGCCGTCGTGAGAGCAAATCATTAGGCGAAGTTGCTCGGTTTCGGCAAGCGAGTATTGCTGTTGATTTTCGACAAATTGCACCACATCGTCACGAGTATATTGCTCGTCGTAGACTCCGTAAAGAGGCTCTGCCGAGGAGTTTTCCCATAAAAGCAGAGTGTCGATATCCGAGAAATCGACACTCCGCAGGATAATATTTTCGCCCTCGATGCGAATCATAGTCGGGCTTACAATCCGATAATCTGGTTACGGATAAGCATTGCAACACCCCAAGCCGGTGCGTTGTCGCTCATCTTCGATAGGCGGAATTTGGTGTCTTTATAGACGAGATTGAGCGAGTATTTGTTGGTGGCCGATTTGAGCGGTAACATTACATAGTCGCCCGCAGCCGCCAAGTTGCCACCGATGATAACTGTTTCGGGATTGAAAATATTGATAAGGATTGCTACGGCCTTACCAATCTTTTCGCTCGCCTCCTCGATTAACTCGATAGAGAGGTTGTCGTCGTTGCGTGCGGCGGCGATAATGTCGTTGATGTGGATACTCTCCTTGCGCTCGTATTTAGGGCGAAGAATGGTGTTGGCTCCGTTCTTGACGAGTTCGCACATCTTCTCCTCGATGGCGATACCCGAAACTTCGGTCTCCAAACAGCCCTTCTTGCCACAGAAGCAAATCTTTTCGTTGTTGAAGAACGGAATGTGGCCAAACTCGCCAGCAAAACCATTCTTACCGTAGAAGAGTTTGCCATTGACAACAATACCGATTGCGACACCCAAACCGAGGTGGAGGTAAAGCACGTTGCTCTCGTCTTTCGAGCGACCGCAGGTGTACTCTGCGTAGCAACGCGAACGTGTATCGTTCTCGACCAAAACGCGAATGCCGATACGCTTTTCGATAATCTCGCGCAACGAGGTTTCGATGTTTGTAAAGTATTTGTAGGAGCGACCTTGATGGGTATTTACGCGACCTACGATACATACACCGATACCAAGTATGTGGCTTTTGTCGATTCCGCAGTTGTTGATGAAGTTGTCGATGTTGTTGCAGATTGTATCGAGGCACTGCTCTCGGTCGCTCAACTCGAACGATTTATCCACAACCTCGTGGATAATGTTGTTCTGCAAGTCGGTGATGACAAACGTCATATGGTCACGACCAACATTTACGCCTGCGAAATATATGGTGGTGTTGGTCAGACCAAATACGTTTGGTCGGCGACCACCTGGTGTCTCAACCTTGCCCAAGTCCGAAACAATGCCCTCATCGACCAACTCTTGTACGAGCTTGGTGATTGTCGGAACACTGATTCGCAACTCTTTTGTCAGTTCGGCGAGTGTCGATTCGCGATTGACGGCCATATATGCGATAATGCTTCGCTTAATCAGGTTATTCTTGTGCGACAGACCTTTGTTCTCTGTCTCCTGATTGTTGAAGAAATCTATTAGCGAACTCATATTTTTGCGATTTTGATTGATTACTGATTGCAAATATA
>JAGBWT010000175.1 GCA_017629615.1 Alistipes sp.
TCGATTATTTTGTCAATGGTAACACTCGTTTTCAAGTAAATAAATAGAGTATGGTAAGGATAAAACCGTTTCGCGGTATACGACCACCGCAGGAGTTGGCGCAGGAGGTTGCTTCGCGCCCATACGATGTGCTGAACTCTGCCGAGGCGAAGGCCGAAGCGACCGAGCGTTCGTTGCTCCATATCATCAAACCCGAAATCGATTTCGACCCTATTGCCGACGAACATTCGCAAGAGGTCTACGACAAGGCGGTCGAGAACTTTGCCGCTTGGCGTGCGAAGGGTTGGTTGCAGCAGGAGGGCGAGGAGCGCTACTATATCTATGCCCAAACGATGGAGGGTCGTACGCAGTATGGCCTTGTAATGTGCTGCCACTTCGAGGATTACCTTTCGGGCGCGATTAAGAAGCACGAGCTGACGCGCCCCGACAAGGAGGAGGACCGTATGAAGCACGTTCGCAACCAAAAGGCCAATATCGAGCCTGTATTCTTTGCCTATCCCGACCACGCGGAGATTGATGCTATCGTGTCGGAGGTTGTAGCATCGACGCCCGAATACGACTTCGTTGCGGAGGACGGTTTCGGCCATACCTTGTGGCTTGTTCCAGTCGAGTATAACGAGCGTATAACCTCGGTTTTTGCCACTATTCCTGCGCTCTATGTTGCCGATGGTCACCATCGTACGGCTGCCGCTGCGCAAGTTGGCGAGGAGTGTAAGAATCGTAATCCTCACCATACGGGCGAGGAGGAGTATTGCTACTTCTTGGCTGTTACATTCCCCGAGTCGCACCTGCGTATTATCGACTACAACCGTGTAGTGCGCGATTTGAACGGGTTGAGCGAGGCCGAATTTTTGGCCGCTTTGGAGGCCGACTTTGTGGTCGAGAAGCGGGGTAGTGCGATATATAAGCCAACGGCTTTGCACAACTTCTCGATGTATCTGGCTGGCGAATGGTATAGCCTTACGGCTCGCGAAGGCCGCTACAACGATGCCGACCCTATTGGTGTTCTCGATGTGACTATCCTGTCGAATCTTGTGCTTGATAAATTGCTCGGTATAAAGGACTTGCGTACTTCGAAGCGTATCGATTTTGTCGGAGGTATTCGTGGTTTGGGCGAGTTGCAGCAGAGGGTCGATTCGGGCGAGATGAAGGCGGCTTTTGCGCTCTATCCCGTCTCGATGCGCCAACTTATAGATATTGCCGATACGGGCAATATTATGCCACCTAAAACGACGTGGTTTGAACCAAAATTGCGCTCGGGTGTGGTGATTCACTCCTTCGAGTAGCGGCGACGAAAGTTGAGGCGGTCAGAAGTTTGACCGCCTCGTTTTTTATATAGGTATATCTTTCGTGGTGTCGCTTTTTTTGCTATCTTTGCGCACAAAATATACTATCGCTATGCAGAAATCAATGACAGGCTTCGGTAAGGCCGAGGTTAAGGTTGGTAACAAGAAAATTACGGCCGAGATTCGCTCGCTCAACTCCAAACAACTCGACTTGTCGGTTAAGATGCCGGCACTCTATCGTGCTGTCGAGTTCGATGTTCGCGCACTGCTCTCCAAGATGTTGGTTCGCGGTAAGGTCGATGTGCTTATTACGGTCGAAGCGACCGAGAGCGAGACTGCCTCGCAAATCGATAAGGATATGTTCCGTGCCTATCTGCGCCAAGTTACCGAGGCGTTGGCCTATTCGGGTATCGATGCCGACTACGATGCTATCGTTCCGTCGGTTTTGAAGATGCCGAATGTATTTTCGGCCGAGGCTCAATCGGCTACCGATACCGAGTTGGAGGCTGTGCGTAGTGCTGTCGAGGAGGCTGCTGCGGCACTCGATGCTTTCCGTTGTCAGGAGGGCGCAACCCTTATCGCCGACCTTGTTGCGCGTGTCGAGACGATAGAGCGCCTGCGCGACGAGATAACTCCGTTTGAGGCTGCTCGTGCCGAGGCGATTCGTAGCCGTATTCGTGAGCAAATCGAGAAACTTGCACTCGACCCTAACTACGACCGCTTGGAGCAGGAGATGATTTTCTATATCGAGAAGCTCGATATCACCGAGGAGAAGGTGCGCCTCGCCAACCACTGCAAATATTTCAAGGAGGTTGCGGCAACCGAGCCACAGGCGGGTCGTAAGCTCGGCTTTATTGCGCAGGAGATGGGTCGCGAAATCAATACCACAGGCTCAAAGGCTAACCAGCACGATATTCAGGTTATTGTGGTCAAGATGAAAGACGAA
>JAGBWT010000024.1 GCA_017629615.1 Alistipes sp.
GCTGGGTAGAATGGGTTGTGCTGGGTTCGGCTGGGTTTGGCTGGGGAGAGTGGATTTTGCTGGGTTTGGCTGGGTAGAGTGGGTTGTGCTGGATTTGGCTGGGTAGAGTGGGTTGTGCTGGGTTTTGCTGGGTAGGCTGGGGAGAGTGGGTTGTGCTGGATTTCAGGCTACCCAGACTACTCAATCTACCCCGAACGCCCCTAACGCCTCTAACGCCCTCAACGACCCCCCCACAAAAAAAGCATCGGCACGGATTGCTCCGTGCCGACGACACACACATTATAAATTGATTACCTCTTTTAGAAGTGGAAATCCAAACCGAGACCCCAGCAGTAGCGCGAGTTCTTGAAGATGTCTTTGCCCGGGAGACCGAGGCTGTTGTCGTTATAGACAGCCGACTCCTTAACAACGTCCTTGTAGATTACGCCCATAGCACCTGCGTTGAGGCGGATATGCTTGTTGAAGTTGTAGGCGAAACCGAGACCAATAGCGTGAGCATCGCACTGGAAATCGAGGTCGGAGTATGCCTGTGGGTTGAGGCTGTAATCGGTGTACTGATAACCTGCGCTCACGAGCCACTTGTCGTTAATCTTGTACTCCAAACCTGCGAGGTACTCCTGCGTATTGTTGAGGATTGCAGGTGTGAACGAGTTTTGCGCATCTTTATCGAAGTAGTAGTGCCACTCACCGGTGATGGTGAACTTCTCGCAGAAGGTCTTGCTTGCGGCAATCGACAAGAGAGCAGGCATATCGGCCTTGCTCTTTGCGCCATCGGCGAACATTGTGCCGAGAACAGGGTCGTTTGCAGTTGCGGCAGCGGTGGCGTTTGTGAGCGACATCGACTGCTTGAACTCATACTTTGCAGTTGCAGCCCAACCGTTCTTCTGGAACATAATCGCTACAACAGGCGAAATCGACCAGCCACTCTGCTTAACGTCGAGTGTGTGGTCCGAAACCATCGCTGCGTAGGTCATATACTGTGTATAAGCTGCCAAAGCCGCAGCGTCGCCAGCCAACGCACCCTGCTGATATGGTGCTGCCAAGCCCTGGAAGATTGCAGCGGCAGGCGCCATCTGACCACTCATAGGGTTGAGCATCTGGATATTCTTCAAATAGCCGGTGTACGACTTGGTAGCGTAGTTCAAACGAGCCTGTGCAGCAACCGACAACCACTCGGTAATCTTAAATGCTACACCCACCTGGCCCTGGAAGGTCATCGACGAACCCTTGATGTACATATCCATCGAGTATGGGAGAGGCTGACCTGCTGCCTGCATACCTACGCCAAATGGCAACTGACCTACCATTGACTCGAACGATGCAAGACCGTTGTTGAATTTTGCAGTACCGCCGCCACCGCCGATTCCGAACGATGCCATCACAGCCCAACGATTCTTCTTCCACACAAAGTCAACGCTTGGAATCACGGGAGCGAACGTTTTACCTACAAATTCACGAGTGTCGGTGTTGTTACCATTTGTATTATATGCGAATGGTGCGAATGTCGAAACTGTCGAACGATTCTGTATAGCCTCCTGAATGCTCAACGTGAAGTGGAAGCCGTCCTCCATCATCGCCGCGCCGGCAGGGTTGTGGTATACAGCATCGGGGTCGAGAGTCGTGCCTCGTGCTACACCTCTAATAAAATTAACAGTGTGATTAGTGTTTACGTTTGTACCTCCTGCAAAGGCCGTAGCCACAGCGGCAAGAGAGACGATTGTCATCAAAATTTTCTTCATTTCTGTTTTTAATTTGTGATTTCGGCTGCGAATATCGCACATTTGGATTATACCCCCAAATAAAAGTGATAAACACCCCTCTGTTGGGATAAAAAACCCTTTTTTAGGGGTAAAATTTGCTATTTAGGGGCGAAATTGGAGCAAAAACGCTTCGCTCTTCCAGGTTAAGGCGAGGTTTTAGGGTGGCACCGGGAGGGGCGAGAGGGGGCGGTTGGGTAGAGTGGGTAGGGGCGTTAGGATAGAGGCGTTAGAGGCGTTAGGGGCGTTAGGGACGTTAGGGGTAGAATGGGTTTGGTTGGGTAGGCTGGGTTGTGCTGGGTTTGGCTGGGGAGGTTGGGTAGAATGGGTTGTGCTGGGTTTGTCTGGGTTTTGCTGGGTGGGCTGGGTTTTGCTGGGTTTTGCTGGGTAGGCTGGGTAGAATGGGTTTCGATGGGTGGAGGGGGGTGTGCTAGGTAGGCTGGGTGGGCTGGGTTTTAGGCTACCCAATCTACCCAATCTACTCAATCTACCCAATCTACCTATTTTGCTCTAACAACCGCTAACGCCCCAACAGCTGTTAATTCCTAACTTTCAGGCTTTGGGCAAAGTAGATAAGCGCCGCGAAGAAGAGCAATTCAGGACCGAAGTCGATAATAAAAGTGACGGCGTTGTACAAGAAGAGCAGAGCCTTCTCGCTGCCCGAATTGTAGATATAATGCCAGAAGTCTGGCGAGACGAAGATATAGAACAGCGTAATTGCCATTTGCGAAATGGCAAAGACGATGCTTGTGATGCGCAACGGAATAGAGCGTACCGCCACAGCCAACCAAATCAGTCCGACCATAGATAGGGTGGTGGTAAAGAAGCTCGTTGCGCCTGTAATGCCGTACCACGCAGTTGGGATATTCTCGGTTACGAACGAGTAGATGTTGCCCGCAATGTTTCCGATGTTGAGAAGAACTCCGAACAGACAACTAACAGCGAGTACCACAAACGGGATTTTGCACTTGTCGCCCTGCGGTAGGCCGAAGGCTGCCGTGCCGTATGCTACGAGCAGAAGCAGTTTCGATACCAGATAGATTATGTTGGTCGAGATTCCGAGCCAAATGTGGCCATCGTAGATATCCAAAGCCTCAAAAATCAGAGGTGTCACCCAATTTACAACATTGGCAAAGAGTTGGGCAATGATGGTCAAAATGACGAGTGCAATTACTGCTTTGTAGCCTTTCATAATTGGTTGAGTTTTAGGTTATTATCGTTTTACCAAGCCACGCTCCGCGGCCAGGCGTTCGAGCATTGCGTGGGCAGCATCGTAGTCGTTGGGTATCTCGCCATCGAGAATGGCGTTCTTGATAATCTCCTTAATCTCGCCCAGCAGTGCGCACGGAGCAACATCGTACTCGCGCATAATAATGTCGCCCGTGATTGGTGGCTGGAAGTTGCGTATGCGGTCGCGCTCCTCCAAGTCGCGCATCTTCTCGCGAACAAGGGCGAAGTTGGCAAGATAGCGTTTGACCTTCTCCTCGATGCCCGAGGTGATGTCGGCCTCGCAGAGCGTCATCAGCGACTCTATGTCGTCGCCCGCCTCGAAGAGCAGTCGTCGCACAGCCGAGTCGGTAACCAAATCCTCGGAGAGGATAATAGGTCGCAGATGGAGGAACACCATCTTCTGAACGAAGCGCATAGGCTCGCCAAGAGGCAGTTTGAGTCGGCGGAATATCTGTGGTACCATCTTCGAGCCGAGGACCTCGTGGCCGTGAAAAGTCCAGCCGATTTTTGGGTCGAAGGCCTTGGTTTGAGGTTTGGCAATGTCGTGCAGAACGGCAGCCCAACGCAACCAAATGTCGTTGCTCTTGCGGGCCACGTTGTCGAGAACTTTGAGCGTGTGGCGGAAGTTGTCCTTGTGGGCGTAGTTGCCTCGTCGCTCCACACCACAGAGACGGTGCATCTCGGGGAAGATAAGTTCGAACAAGCCCGTCAGTTCGAGCAACTCAAAGCCGATTGAAGGCACGGGCGAGGCGACTATCTTGTTGAGTTCGACGATGATGCGCTCCTGCGATACGATTTTGATGCGCTCGCGGTTGCGCTTTATGGCGTCGAACGTCTCGTCGTCGAGCGAGAAGCCGAGTTGCGAAGCGAAGCGTATGCCGCGCATCATTCGCAGAGGGTCGTCCGAGAATGTTATGTCGGGGTCGCAAGGTGTGCGGATTATACAATCTTCGAGGTCGTACATACCGTCGAACGGGTCTACCAATTCGCCAAAGGTGGCCGAGTTGAGCGACCAAGCCATAGCGTTTATCGTAAAGTCGCGACGACACTGGTCGTCCTCGATGGTGCCGTCCTCGACGTGCGGCTTGCGCGAATCGGGTGAGTAGGACTCTTTGCGTGCGCCGACAAATTCGACCTCCAAGCCGTCGGCTCGCAACATCGCTGTACCGAAGGTCTTGAAGACCGAAACTTTGGTGTGCAACTCCTTGCCCAGAGCCTCGGCAATCTCGATGCCGCTGCCAACTACGACAACGTCGATATCGGTACACTTGCGGCCCAGATAGTGGTCGCGAACGTAGCCGCCAATAACAAAGGCCTCGACGCCTCGTTCATCGACAAGGCGCGATATGCGACCGAAGATTGGCAGACTTAATGGGTTATTCATAAGCGATGTGGTGGGTTGCAGTTCGGTTTTGGGGTTGCTCTATTGCAGACAACGACGATAGAGCTGTACGGTGTTCTCCAATCCGAGGTAGAGGGCGTCGCTGATAAGTGCGTGACCAATCGAAACCTCGTCGCACCACGGAATACGCTCGTAGAAGTAACGGAGATTTTCGAGCGAGAGGTCGTGACCTGCATTCAGTCCCAGACCGCACTCGCGAGCCGCCTCGGCCGCCTCGACATAAGGGGCAATGGCCGCTTCGCGGTCGGCAGCATAACCCGCAGCATAGGCTTCGGTGTAGAGTTCGACACGGTCGGCACCGCACTCCTTCGCTCCACGAACCATCTCGACCACAGGGTCTACGAAAATCGACACACGGATACCGAGGGCCTTGAATTTGCTGCATATCTCGGTCAGTCGTTCGCGGTTGGCGATTGTGTCCCAACCGGCATTGGAGGTTATGGCGTCGGGCGCATCGGGTACGAGTGTAACCTGCGTAGGACGCACCTCGCAAACGAGGTCGATGAACTCGCCAACGGGGTTACCCTCGATGTTGAGCTCGGTTGTGATATTCTGTTTCAGGTCGCGCACGTCGTCGTGGCGGATATGTCGTGCATCGGGGCGCGGGTGGACTGTGATGCCCTCGCCTCCAAATTGCTCGATTGCCAATGCGGCCTTCAAAACGTTGGGGGTGTTGCCACCGCGCGAATTGCGGATAACCGCAATTTTGTTGATATTTACACTCAATTTTGTCATAACGCCATAAAATAGTTATATTTGCATCGTACTTGTGGCAAATGTAGGGCTTTTGTCCCGTTTGCCGTGGTAAAGTTAAACATTTTCTTTAAGACAGGGTAATGAAAATCATACTTTTTTCGCGTTCGCAAAGCGAATCGCATATAGGCGACATCGTCAGTATATTCGATGCGATAGCTCGTTACGGCTTCGAATATATGGTAAACGAGGAGTTTGCGGCCTCCATCGAGCGGCTCGTCGGTCGGTCGATTCCGCACTCGTTGCGCTATGGCTCGTCGGTCGGTCATCAAGGCTCCGAGGCGGTGATGGTCTGCTATGGTGGCGACGGAACACTGCTCGAAGGTGTGCATCGCTTGGAGGGCGAAACTATCCCTGTTGTCGGCATCAATTCGGGTCGCTTGGGCTTCCTGGCTCTGGCGGGTCGCGAGCAGATTGATGCTGTATTTGAGCAAATAGCGTGCAACAATCTCCAAATCGAGGAGCGTCAGATGTTGTGCGTCGAGGGTGTGCTTGATGGCGAGCGCCGAGAGTTGCACGCTCTGAACGAGATTGCGGTGCAGCGTTTGGGTGCTTCGATGATTTCGGTCGATGTGGCTGTCGATGGCAAACCTACGCTGGTCTGCTATGGCGATGGCGTTGTAGTATCGACCCCGACAGGCTCGACTGCCTACTCGCTCAGTGCGGGAGGTCCGATTGTCGCGCCATCGTGCCGCTGTATGGTTATCACGCCACTCTCGCCTCACAACCTTACGATTCGTCCGCTTGTGGTTGCCGATTCGTCGGTCGTGTCGCTCGTAATTCATACGCGTAGCAACGAGGCATCGCTCTCGATTGACAATCGCACCTACAAGGTTAGCGACGGTATGGAGGTCGAGGTAAAATTGTCGAAAAGAGCCATCTCGTTGGCCGTGCCACACAATATATCTTTCTACGATACGTTACGGAATAAGATGATGTGGGGTGTCGATTTGAGGTAGAGCCTCGTGCAGAGCTGGCAATATAATTATTCATAATTATATGTAATTTTTGGTGAATTTCGTAAAAAGTGATATATTTGCGAGTTATATGGAGAAGATGAAACGCATACCAACCCACGTTGCAATCATTATGGACGGCAACGGACGCTGGGCCAAACAACAGGGCAAAGAGCGTTATGAGGGTCATATTGAGGGAGTTCACTCGGTTCGTGAAAGCATAAAGGCTGCTACGCGACACGGGGTGCGCTACCTGACTTTGTATGCCTTCTCGACCGAAAATTGGGGCCGCCCGATAGAGGAGGTCGATGCCTTGATGGAACTCTTCTGTAAGAGCGTTATGGCCGAGACTCCCGAACTCGTAAAGCAGGGTGTGAGGGTAGTGATGATAGGCCGTCGTGACCGCTTCTCGGAGCGTGTTCGTGAGCACCTCACCACTATCGAGTCGCAGACAGCCGCAGGTGAGCGCCTGACGTTGGTGCTTGCATTCGACTACTCGTCGCGCGACGAGATTACGACCGCCGTGCAGTCGATTGCCCGCCGTGTTGCAGAGGGCGAGTTGCAGGCCGATGCGATTACGGAGCAGACGATTGCCGAGTCGCTCTATACGGCTGCGATTCCCGACCCCGACTTTATTATCCGCACCAGCGGAGAGTGCCGTTTGAGCAACTTCCTGTTGTGGCAGGCTTCGTATGCCGAGATGTACTTCCCGAGCGTTATGTGGCCCGACTTTAAGCAGAACGAATTTGACGAGGCTATGGAGGTCTATGCAATGCGTGACCGCCGATACGGTAAGTTGTAGCCCGAAAAGATAACGAGAAAATAGAGATAGATGAGACATCTGATGAGAATATTTTTATTGGCGAGCGTTGCTACAATGCTATTTACGGTAGCGGCTGTTGCCCAAGGTACAGATACGGTTGCCGTCGCATCGCAACCACAAAGCGCAAAGGCTGCCCGTGAGGCTGCCAAGGCCGAGCGAAAGGCTGCGCGAGAGGAGTTGCGTCGAGCTTTGCGTGAGAATCGTTTGACTCCGCAGCAACACAAGCGAGGCCCGGTTGAGATTGCCGAGAACCCTGACGACGGATTTGTGATGCCGGAGGGAGCTTCGTACCTCTCGGAGAAGGAGCGCAAGAAGTACTATCTGCGCAACGTCAATATTCACGGCGTAAAGTATCTCAACCACGATATTTTGCGTTCGGCCTCGGGTTTGATTCCGGGCGATTCGGTCTTTTTGCCCGGTACGTTTATTCAGAATGCGGCAAACCGATTGTGGATGCAGCGCTATTTCGAGGATATTCAGATTGGAGCAACCATCGAAGGTGATAGCGTCGATTTGGAGGTTATGCTCAAAGAGCGCCCTCGTGTAATTAACTGGGCTATCACGGGCGTAGCAAAGAGTAAGGCTGCCGACCTGCTTACAGAGTTGAAACTCAAACGTGGTCACGAACTTTCGGACTACGTCATCGACAAAAATACAAAACTCATAAAGCGTCACTTCGGCGAGAAGGGTTTTCGTAATTGTGATGTCGAGGTGAAGATTGAGCAGGATACCGTTATCAAGCAGGGTGTAAACGTTACGTTCGCCGTCAAGAAAAACTCGCGTGTGAGAATTGGTGAGATTACCTTCTCGGGCAATAACTCGTTCGAGGAGAAGCGTCTGCGTCGTACCTTCAAGAAGACCCACAAGACGAGCATCTTGTTCTGGCGTAACACCAAGTTCAAGGAGAGCGATTTCGATGCAGATAAGGAGTTGCTTATCGACTTCTACAACTCGAAGGGTTATCGTAACGCCAATATTATCAGCGACTCGGTCTATCAAATCAACGAGAAGCGTTTGGGTATACACATTGCGCTCGAAGAGGGTAACAAATACTATATCCGCAATGTGACGTGGATGGGTAACTCGCGCTTCGAGACCGACTATCTGCGTCAGATTCTCTCGGTTAAGCGAGGCGACACCTACGACAAGAAGTCGATTCACAAGCGTCTGGGTCTTGGCAAGGAGGCTAACCCCGACGATATGTCGATTTTGACGCTCTATCAGAACGATGGTTATCTGACGTCGCAAATCGAGCCCGACGAGGTTATTGTCGGCGCCGATTCGCTCGACCTCGAAATCAAGGTCTTTGAGGGTAAGCAATTTACAATCAACAACGTCGGCATTACGGGTAATAACCGTGTCGATGACGAGGTTATCCGTCGCGAACTCTATACCCGTCCGGGCGAGTTGTACAACCGAAGCCTGCTGATGCAGTCGATTCGTACGCTTGCCGCAATGCAGCACTTCAACGAGGAGGCGATTATGCCTGATATTAAGTTGGTGCAGGGCGCCAACGACTTGGTCGATATAAATTGGCCACTCGAAGAGAAGGCTTCGGACCAATTCAATATCGCCGCAGGTTGGGGTTCGGGTACGTTTGTCGGCTCGGTGGGTATTACGCTCAACAACCTCTCGATTCGCAATTTCTTCAAGAAGAGTGCTTGGCGACCATATCCTATGGGTCAGAACCAGCGTCTGTCGATTTCGGGTCAGACCAACGGTACCTACTACAAGGCCCTCTCGTTGAGCTTCTCCGACCCGTGGTTGGGTGGTCGTAAGCCAAATTCGCTCACTATCTCGGGCCATATCTCGGAGACCAACGACGCATACTATATCTGGCAGAAGGCAACAACCTACTTCCGCTCCTATGGTTTGGCGGTTGGTTTGGGTAAGCGTCTGTCGTGGCCCGACCCATACTTCTCGCTCTATGCCGAGTTGGCATATCAGCGCTACGACTTGAAGGGTTATACCTCGTTCATTATGGAGAACGGTAATGCGAATATGCTCTCGCTCCGATTGGTATTCTCGCGTAACTCGACCGACCAGCCAATCTATCCGCGTCAGGGTTCCGACATCTCGTTCTCGGTGCAATTTACACCTCCATTCTCGGCGTGGGACGGCAAGGACTATGCTTCGAACACGTTGAGCGAGCAGGACCGTTGGCGTTGGGTTGAGTTCCATAAGTGGAAGTTCAAGGCGCAGTGGTTCCAGGCGCTGACGCCAAACCGCAACCTCGTCTTGATGGCCAAAGCCGAGATGGGATTCCTTGGCCACTATAATAAACATAAGGTGTCGCCATTTGAGCGATTCCAGGTCGGTGGTGACGGTATGACGGGTTATAGCATCTATGGTGTCGATATTATCTCGTTGCGTGGTTACGAAGATGGCGACCTCGACCCTGTTGATAGCCGCTACTCGATTGGTTACAACAAGTATACGTTGGAGTTGCGTTACCCGATTGTGTTGAAGCCGTCGTCGCAAATCTATGTTCTCGGTTTCTTGGAGGGTGGTAACGGATTCTCGTCGTGGAAGGACTTCTCGCCATTCAAGATTAAGCGTTCGGCCGGTCTCGGTGTGCGCCTCTACCTGCCTATCGTCGGTATGCTCGGTATCGACTGGGGTTGGGGCTTCGATGCTCCTGCCGGCAAGACGGAGCGTAGCGGTAGCCAATTCCACTTCGTTATCGGTCAAAATTTCTAACGGCCTTTGGCAATATATTTGATATTTCCACCGTATAAATAAGAAAGGTTGCAGATATGAAACGGATTTTTATAGCACTGATACTTGCGCTTGCTGTTGTGTTGCCTGCCTCGGCACAGCGATATATTGTGGTGGATAGCGAGAAGATTTTTCGCTCGATTGAGGAGTATAACAAGGCGCTCACGTCGCTCGATGCGTTGGCCAAAGATTATCAGTCGAAGGTCGATGCCAAGTTCCGCGAGGTGGAGTCGCTCTACAATAGCTATATGGCTCAAAAGGCTGCGCTGCCAAGTACGACCCGTGCGGAACGCGAACAGGCAATACTTGCTCGCGAGAAGGCGGCTACCGAGTATCAGGAGTCGATTTTCGGCAACGATGGTGTGTTGATGAAGCGTCGTGTGGAGCTTATCCAACCTATCCAGAGCCGCGTATTTACGGCCATCGAACAGTATGCGAAGGCTGGCGGCTACGATATGGTACTCGACAAGGCGTCGAACGTCGCGATGCTCTATAACTCGGATAGTGTGGACCATACGCAGGCGATAATAGATATGTTGAAAAAATAATCCAAAAACAATAGAGAGATGAAAACAATCATTAAACTGACCCTTGTGCTGGCGATGACCTTCTCGGCTTCGTCGCTCTTTGCACAGAAATTTGCTCGCGTTAATTCGCGCGAAATTCTTACATTGATGCCAGAAACCAAAGAGATGCAGGCCAACCTCGAAACCTTCGGTAAGGAGCTTCAAGACCAGTTGGAGCAGATTCAGGTTGAGTTCAACAACCGCTATGCCGAGTTCGAGAAGTTGCCAGCAACGACGGCTGCTTCGGTTAAGCAGATGAAACAGCAGGAGTTGCAGCAGTTGCAGGCTCGTGCGCAGGAGTTCCAGCAGATTGCACAGCGCGACTATCAGAACAAGGAGCAGGAGTTGCTTTTGCCTATCACCGAGAAGTTGATGAACACTATCAATGGTGTCGCAAAGGCTGCTGGTTATGCTGCCGTGTTCGATACGATGAACTTCGTATACTACGACGATGCACAGATTGTAAATATCGACGATGCTGTTAAGAAGGCGTTGGGTATTGCCGATGCTGCTCCTGCGGCTGCACCAGCAAAATAGTTGTTATACAACTTCTACGAAAAAGGGCTGTCCAACCGAAGGTTGTGACAGCCCTTTTTGTTTAGTGTAGCCCCTCGCTATCTCCAAACAGTCACGTTGTCGAATGCGAAGTACGAAGGATACTCGTTGTATTCGGCGGTGCTATCGACACGCAAGCCGTCGATAATCTTGCCCTCGATAACGCGGAACTCCAAACGCTTGATGTCGCCCAACTCGCGAAGGTCGATGCGCTTGGTCGAGATGCCGTTGCGACCCTCGTAGAGGAGTGTCGTCACCTCGCCGGTCTTGTTGCCCGCCTTGTTGATACCCGTCATCACGAGTTTGATGTAGCCGTTGTCGGGCATAGGTTGCACACCGAGGTCGTTGCCATTGGCTACAACGTGGTCGGGATACTCGGTATTGAAGATGTAGAGTTGCTCGATTGTGCCGACGCCATACTTAAACTCGATGTATGGTGGCACTTGGTTAGAGCCTACGTAGCAGACCGCAAAGTTGGTGTTGGCTCTGCCGGCAACGCTCTTGATGTTGGTCGTAAGTTGCTGTGTATAGTCGGGGTTCGTAGGGTTTGCGATGTAGTTCGATATGGCGATACCGCCACCATAGAACGTGCCATCGCCCCACGGGTCAGGCAGTGCGCTGAACAGGTCGGTCTCCGAGTCGTACCACGAGTAGCCATTGCCACCATAGAGCAGTGGGCCACCATATTGAGGTGTGTCGATGCGGCTTTTCCACCAATCGGTTGTTACGACGCCATCGGGATTTTCGATGTCGCCACTGCCGTAGGAGTAGTCCTCGAAGGTGAGTGTGCGGCGACGACGATTTGCGTTGGGGTCGGAGTTGTCGGAGTCGGAGCAACCTACCCCTGCGAAGAGGCCTACAAAGAGAGCCAAATAGAGAAATCGTTTCATTGTATAGATTGTTTTATGTTTATCTTGCGATGACTATTTTGTACCATAGGTCGGCAACCCCTTGCGAGTCGAGGCGTCGAGCGAGAAGGCGATAAATAGGAGTATCGTAAAGGCGAAGAGCGACGAGCCTCCGTAGCTGATAAACGGCAGCGGTATGCCCATTACCGGAACAACGCCCATCGTCATACCTATATTTATAAATGTGTGGAACAGCAGGATTGAGGCGACGCAGTAGCAATATACACGGCCGAATGTCTCCTGCTGGTTGTCACCCATACGCATCAGGCGCAGAATGAGTGCGCAGATGAGCGACAGCAGAATGGCTGCGCCGACAAAACCCCACTCCTCACCGATGGTACAGAATATGAAGTCGGTGTGGCGCTCGGGGACAAATCCGTAGCGAATTTGCGACCCTTCGAGGTAGCCCTTGCCCCAAAAGCCGCCCGAGCCGATTGCGATTTTCGACTGATTGACGTTGTAGTCGGCCGTAGCATCTTTGGCAAGGCCGAGGAAGGTCTGTATTCGTTTTTGCTGGTGATGCTCCAAGATGTTGTTATAGACGAGGTCCGATGTCGGCAAAATCATCACCGAGGCAAAGAATAGCGCAACGAGTATGTAGAGGTTGCGCAAGGCGGTACGGAATGCATAGACAAGCACACCGAGCATCGAGACTATGGTCGTGATGAGCAGACAATAGTAGTAGTTGGCGCTCTCGATTGTGAAGGTCGCAACGACAAATAGTAACGTGCTGACGATAAACAGAGCTGCGACATACTTGACGCAGAGCGTCCAGCGGTCGGGAGCCATCATTGCGGCCGAGAAGGTAAAGAGTATGATGAGCGCAATGAGCAGTGTCGTCGGAGTGTAGAGGAACGAGAGGATAAAGAGTGCCGCGATAAAGAGTATCGGGATTGTTATCCAATTATTCAGACCCTCGCGATAGAGCATAAAGAGGAACGACGCAAGTACCAAACCCGAGCCGAGGTCGTTTTGCAATACGGCGATGGCAAGTGGTGCGAAGATAAGTAGCGCCAAGCGGAAGAGGTCGCCGATTTTGGTGACCGAGAACGAATATCCGCTGGCCAAGCGAGCTGTGGCCAATGCAACGGCAATCTTGGTGAACTCCATAGGTTGTACGCGGAAGCCACCTACGCCGAGCCAGGCAGTTGCGCCATTGACCTTTACACCAATACCCGGAATGAAGGTCAGCAGCAATATGAGTATGCCGGCACCATAGAGAAAGTATGCAAATTTGTGCCATACGCTACTGTCGAGCAACAATATTATGAGTGCCGCAACCCAACTCAAACCGAGCCACATCACCTGCTTCATATAGTTGTGCGAGAGGGCAAACATATTCTCGGCACTCTCGTTCCACGAGGCCGAAAATACTGCCGCCACGCCAATAACCGTCAGCAACAGGTAGAGCGATACGGCAACCAAATCGACTCCGCCAAAGAGCGAAACACCACGCTGTCTATTTCTTTGATTTATGCCTGTCATACGCTTTGAAGTAGTCGAGTTTGAGGGTTTTTACATAATCGACCAGGTGAGGTCGCTTGATAGTGTCGGTCAGATATAGCTCCTCGATAAGCGAGGCGATTGGCACAGCAGCCGAAGCTCCGAAACCTCCGTGTTCGACATATACGGCAATGGCTATGCGCGGATTGTTGCGCGGAGCAAACGAGATGAAGGTCGAGTGGTCGTCGCCCTTCGGGTTTTGGGCTGTACCTGTTTTGCCGCAGACGTCGAGACCTGGCAGAGCCGCTCCGCGACACGTTCCATCGACATTGACGCCACGCCACATACCTTTGACGATTGTCTCGAAGTGGCGCGAATCAACCTTCGTGTAGTTTTTGCGGTAGAAGCGTGCATCGAGCGAATCGCAACCCTCGTAACTGCGCACGATGTGAGGCGTATAGTAGTAGCCTCGGTTGGCAAGTGTGGCGGCAAAGTTGGCCAACTGCAACGAGGTGCACTCCAACTCGCCCTGACCAATCGAGAGCGACAATACTGTCAGTGCGTTCCACGAGCGACGATAGCGTTTGTCGTAGAACTCGCGGTCCATAACTTGTCCGCGTCGCTCGCCATAGAAGTCGGTTTCGAGGTTGGTGCCGAAGCCGAAGCTCATAACATAGTCGCGCCACACCTCGTAGCCATCTTTGGACGAGGCGAACTTCTTGTTTTCGAGTATGTTGCGATAGACGTTGCAGAAGTAGGCGTTGCACGAGGTCGCGATTGCAAAGTCGAGGTTCAGGGGCGAAGCGTGTTCGTGGCAACCCATCTTCTTGTTCTTGGCGTAGGTGTAACCGCAGTTGCACGAGTAGCGGTAGTGTGGTTTGAGAACGCCCTCTTGCAGACCAATCAATCCGTTTACAAGTTTGAAGGTCGAGCCTGGTGGCTGCGACGACTTTATTGCGCGGTTGATAAGTGGTCGGCGAGGCTCGTTGTTGAGCAGGTGCATATAGTTGTTGCCTCTATCGCGACCCACAAGTTGGTCGGGGTCGAATGTTGGCGACGATGCCATAACCAATATTTCGCCCGTCGAAGGCTCGATAGCCACGACCGAACCTACCTTGCCCGCCATCAACTCCTCGGCAAAGGCTTGCAGGCGAGCATCGATGGTACAGATGAGCGCCTTGCCCGGAACAGGCTCTTTGAGCGTCTGGTCGTTGGAGTTGTCGATGGCATATAGGTCGTGCAAGACCAGACCCTTCTCGCCTCGAAGCACCTCCTCGTAGGCCGACTCCAAGCCCTGCTCGCCGATGTAGTCGCCAATGGCGTAGTAGCCCGATTCGGCATATTTCTGCAACTGCCACGGCTGGATTTCGCTCAAACTACCGAGCAGATTGCCTCCAATCTTGCGCGGATATTGGCGAACGGTGCGGGGTACGGTATAGAAGCCGGGTATGTTCCACTCGTCGAGGCGGAGTTTATCTTCGGGTGTGAGATATTTCGCTACGGGCATACCCAGGCGCGGGCGACTTGCAGCGTCGGCAAAGCTCTTGCGGAGTTGTTTGAGCGATAGGTGCGTAATCTCGGCAAGGCGCATTGTGTCGATACCGCTCTTCGGCATATCGCGACGCACGACCATAAGGTCGTAGCAAAGACGGTTTTGTATCAGGTACTCGCCATTGCGGTCAAAGACCTCGCCTCGCGGAGGATAGGTGACAACATAGCGGAGGTAGTTGTTGCTGGCCAGGTCGTCGTAGCGGCCATCAATAAATTGCAGATAGCCAACCCTCGCCAAAAATAGGGCGAAGATTGTACAAACTACACCTCGCGCAACTAATTTGCGCAATCTGTTGTCGCGCTGAATTTTCATTTGGCAGCCGTGAGTCTTGGTGTGAATATAGCCAAAAGCAGGTAGACGACGGCCAAAGTCGAGGCCGAGCTAACTATCAATCGACCCACGAAGAACCAAAAGTGGTCGAACGACAGCTGCTCAAAACCAAAGAAGAGAAGTGCGTGCAAAACGACCATAACGACCACATAGCGATGGAAACGGAATGTGCCGAGTCGCTTTGGGCTTGGAATACCGCCCTCGTTGTCGATATCCGAATAGTCGGCCAGGAAGTGGAGTATCGGACGACGGAAGAAGGCTACGGGCAGTGTCGCAATGACATTCAACCCCACGACGCCCATCGTAATATCCATCAGTGCGCCAAGCAACACCCCGACGCACAACATTCGTAGCGGAGTGGAGGATAGCGGCATCATAATGATACAGGCGATATATACCAGCGGAGCGATGAGCGTACCGATGGTCAGGTTGTTGAATAGCAACACCTGCCAGGCTATCGTGACCACGAAAAATAGTATGTAGGAGTTGCTAATCTTCATTGCTTTGCGAATTGCTTCTTTGACCCAGAGGGTCGCTTTCCAACATTGTTGCCTCGTCGGCCGAGTTGTTTTTGATAAGTAGCACGTTGTAGAGGCGCGACATATCGGCCGACAGACGTACTCGACAGTTGTAGGTCGTTGCGTGTTCGGGCAAGACGACACTCTCGATAGTGCCTATGACAATATCGGAGGGGAAGTAGTGCGAAAATCCCGAGGCGGTAACCACATCGCCAACCTCGACCTGCGCATACTTTGTGACTTCGCTGAAATCGACAATCTGCGAGTCGCCTCCGTTCCACCCGATTGTGCCGATGCTGCCATCTTTGGCCAATCGCGCACCAACGCGCAACGAGGTGTTGAGCATCGAGCGGGCTATTGCGAAGTTGTCGGAGCAATTTACGATGGTGCCGACGGCATAGCCATCGGGCGTAACAACGGCCATATTGATTCTGACTCCATCGGCTATGCCCTTGTTGAGCGTGATGTAGTTCTCGGCTCGATTGACCGAGTTCGACACGACGCGGGCGGCCATAAATTCGTATTGCTGGAAGATGTTGGGTGCAACGTCGGTCGCAATCGACCCATCTTCGAGAACATCGAGCCGATTCTCCAACTCGGCAAGTCGCTCGGTGAGCATAATGTTCTCACGACGAAGCGAAAAGTAACTGCCAATATCGTTGAAGAACGACTGCACGAAGCGCGTTACGCTATTGGTCGTCGAGAGGAGTTGCGATTGCGTGTATGGTGTCGAATAGGCATAGGAGCGTATGGCGACAATCTCCAATACGATGAAGATTATCGCCACGTAAGAGTTGCGAATAAAGTATAGTAGTTTGTGCATACCCTCTCCTCTCTCTCCGCTTTGCCTCTAACTCTCGTGGGCTGTTGCGCGGTTGTTTAACGCAACAGGAACGAGAAACGGTTGATGTTTTTGAGTGCGATGTTTGTTCCGCGAGCAATAGCGCGCAAAGGGTCGTCGGCAATGTGGAACGGAATACCGGTCTTGTCCGACAGACGCTTGCTCAAACCCTTGATGAGCGCACCACCGCCTGCGAGGTAGATACCGTTCTGCACAACGTCGGAGTACAACTCTGCCGGCATATCGGTCAGCACCTTCATTAGGGCCTCGTCGAGTTTCAGGAGCGATGCTTCGAGAGCGTAGGCAATCTCGCTGTAATTGAGCGTGATGGTCTGTGGCAGCGAGGTGAGTACGCTTGGGCCTGTGATAGCCAAATCGTCTGGCTCATCCTCCAACTCCGGCAGTGCAGCACCGATACGGCACTTGATATTCTCGGCCGTGCGCACACCGATACGGATATTGTGCTGCTGGCGAATGTAGTTCATAATGTCGTTGGTGAAGGCGTCACCTGCAACGTTAATCGACTCCTTTGTGACGATACCGCCGAGCGAGATACAAGCAATCTCCGACGTACCACCACCGATGTCGATAATCATATTGCCATCGGGGGCCTCGACGTCGATACCTGCACCGAGAGCGGCAGCCATAGGCTCGTAAATCATCGCTACCTCGCGAGCGCCTGCGTGCTCGGCCGAGTCGCGTACGGCACGAACCTCGACGTCGGTCGAACCCGAAGGTATGCAGATAACCATTTTGAGCGATGGTGAGAAGAGCGAACCCGAGGTCTTAATCTTGCTGATAAAGCCCTTCAACATCAGTTCTGTTGCGTTGAAGTCGGCAATCACACCATCTTTCAGCGGACGGATTGTGCGCAGATTTTCAGGCGTTTTGCCGATGTAGCGGTTGGCCTCGCGACCCAATGCGTGAAGTTGGCCCGAGCGAACGTCGATAGCAATGACCGACGGCTCATCGACAACAACTTCGTCGTTGTAGACAATCAGAGTGTTGGCGGTACCGAGGTCGATTGCCAACTCTTGTGTCAAAGAAAAGAATCCCATAGTTGTATCTGTTTTTTATAATTTTTGCTCCTCAAAAAAGTGTGGCAGCGAGGTTGTCCGCTACCTTTTTGCAAAGGTAGGAAAAAAGATGAATATCTTTTATAGTTTTTCTGAAAAAATTTTTTACCTTTGGAGTGCGGAAAATGCAACTCTCGTCGTGGAGGTGTAGAAGAGCGCTGAAATTGGAAGTTTCAAACACAAAAAACACAAAAATAGAGTCTATACTATGGAATTTATCAAACTTGATACCTCGAAGTGTGGTATCGCTATTTCGGACGAATTGAAGGCTGCCGCAATCGAGGCCAATCGCCTTCTTCACGCTGGCAAAGGTGCCGGTAACGACTTCCTCGGTTGGATTACCCTCCCGTCGGATATTACGGCCGACCATCTTGCCGAAGTTAATGCTTGTGCAGCGCGTCTGCGTAAGTTGTCGGAGGTGGTTATCTGTATCGGTATCGGTGGCTCGTATCTCGGTGCAAAGGCTGTTATCGATGCTATGACCAACTCGTTTGAGTTGCTCCACAAGAAGCACGACAACCCAATCGTCCTCTTCGCCGGTCAGAATATCTCGGAGGACTACCTCGGTGAGATGCTCGAAGCGTTGAAGGACTACTCGATTTCGACCATCGTGGCATCGAAGTCGGGAACGACAACCGAGCCTGCAATCGCATTCCGTATCATCAAGGAGGAGATTGAGCGTCGCTATGGTAAGGAGGAGGCAAAGCAGCGTATCGTTGCTGTGACCGACAAGGCGCGTGGCGCACTCAAAACTCTCGCAACAAACGAGGGCTACGATACATTCGTTATCCCTGACAACGTGGGTGGCCGTTTCTCGGTTCTTTCGCCTGTGGGCCTTCTTCCGCTCGCAGTCGGTGGTGTCGATATTGAGGCTCTTGTCGAGGGCGCAAAGTCGGTTGAGTTGGCAACGGGTGCAGAGACCTCGTACGAGGAGAATATCTCGGCTCAATATGCAGCTGTGCGCAACGCACTCTATCGCGACGGCAAGAAGATTGAAATCCTCGGTTCGTATGAGCCTAAATTGATGAATATCAACGAGTGGTGGAAGCAACTCTATGGCGAGAGCGAGGGTAAGGACGGCAAGGGTATCTACCCTGCAAGCGTAACGCTGACGGCCGACCTTCACTCGATGGGTCAGTATATTCAGGACGGTGAGCGCACCCTCTTCGAGACCATAATCTCGGTTGGCGCTCCTAAATACGACGTTCGCGTAGGTGCCGATGCCGACAACCTCGACGGTTTGAACTACCTCGCAGGTAAGCGTCTGCACGAGATTAACCGTATGGCCGAACTCGGTGTGCAGATTGCCCACATCGACGGTGGTGTGCCTAATCTCCGCGTTGAGATTCCGACTATCGACGAGCATACGCTTGGCGCACTCATCTACTTCTTCGAGAAGGCGTGCGGTATCAGTGGTTATATGCTCGGAGTTAATCCATTCAACCAGCCTGGTGTAGAGGACTACAAGCGCAATATGTTTGCTCTCCTCGAAAAGCCTGGTTATGAGGAGCAGACGAAGGCTATTAAGGCTCGCCTGTAAATTGTATTTTAGGCGGATTCTACTTCTGCTAACAAAAAAAAGCGTCAATGGGACGTACACCAAGTACTACCTATCGACGCTTTTTTTTGTCGAGCGCTGTGCTACTGTTGTTTGAACGAGGGGAATACGCTCTGCAACATCTCGACAATCTCGTGATGCTCGACGCCCTCTTTGAGAACCATAATTATCACGTTGTCGCCGGCAACCGTACCCAAAACGTTTGGCGATTTGCGGTTATCGACAACGACCGACACGGCGCTGGCATAGCCCGACTTGGTCGTAATGACACCAATGTTGCCCGAGAACTTTATGCCGATAACAGCGTCGCCGAGATTGGACGTTCCGCCCTCGTTGTGGGGAGCAATATGCTCGGCAAGTACGTAGATGTAGCCCTTTTCGGGGTGTGGGGTCTTTGAGATGTTAATCTCCTTGAAGTCGCGCGACAAGGTGCTTTGAGTCGCCTTTACGCCACGAGCCTCCAAACTCTTGATAAGTTCCTCCTGTGAGCTGATGAACTCTTCGGATATAATCTGCTTGATGAGAGCGAGTCTTTCGCTTTTCTTTCCCATAATAATATTGTTTGTGGTGTTTGTACAGCAAAAATATGCAATAAAATTCATTTTGGCAATTTATTCATTATGTTTTTTTACAATTTTGCCTCGAAGATTTGTTTTTTGAGAAAAACTATATATCTTTGCACCCCGAAACGAGAAGGGAGCTTAGCTCAGCTGGTTCAGAGCATCTGCCTTACAAGCAGAGGGTCGGGGGTTCGAATCCCTCAGCTCCCACAAAACAAAAGACGAC
>JAGBWT010000176.1 GCA_017629615.1 Alistipes sp.
AATTGGAGAACAACTTCCCGACACTCAAACTCGAACCCGTTATTGGCGACGTAAGACAAGAGGCTCGATTGGACTACGTTTTCCGCGAGCATAAGCCGCAGATTGTATTCCACGCTGCCGCCTACAAACACGTTCCGCTGATGGAGGAGAACCCTTGCGAGGCGGTATGTGTCAATGTTGTCGGCTCACGCAATGTTGCCGATATGTGCGTTCGCTATGGTATCGAGATGATGGTGATGATTTCGACCGACAAGGCTGTAAATCCTACCAATATTATGGGTTGCTCGAAGCGTTTGGCCGAGATATATGTGCAGTCGCTCGGCAAGGCTATCTCCGACGGCAAGGTAAAATGCAATGGCAATGTGGCGACCAAGTTTGTTACAACCCGATTTGGTAATGTTCTTGGCTCGAATGGTTCGGTTATCCCACGCTTCCGCGAGCAGATTATGAACGGTGGCCCTGTAACGGTAACCCACCCTGAAATTACGCGATTCTTTATGACCATACCCGAAGCTTGCCGACTTGTGATGGAGGCGGCAACTATGAGTCGCGGCAACCAAATCTTCGTCTTTGATATGGGCGAATCTGTCAAGATTGTCAATCTCGCTCGCCGTATGATTGAGCTCTCGGGTTTCGAGGTCGATAAAGATATAAAAATCGTCTTTACGGGCTTGCGTCCGGGCGAGAAACTCTACGAAGAGGTACTTGCCAATGCCGAAAACACCCAAGCAACGCCTCACGAGAAGATATGTATCGCAAATGTTCGCGAATACAACTACGACGATGCAACTGTTGCGGTAGACCAGCTCAACACGTTGGCCCGCAATGTGCAAATAATGGAACTTGTTACATTGATGAAGGCTATTGTTCCCGAGTTTAAGAGTCAAAATTCGGTCTTTGCCTCATTGGATAAATAGTTTAGATATATGCCAAATATTTCGGAAAGAGCAGTTTTGATGCCAGCATCGCCTATTCGTCGGCTTGCACCGCTTGCCGAAGAGGCTAAACGACGTGGCACAAAAGTATACCACCTCAATATTGGTCAGCCCGACATTGAGACTCCCGAAGAGGGCCTCAATGCACTAAAACATATCGACCGCAAGATATTGGAGTATAGTCCGAGCGACGGTTTCTTGTCGTTGCGCGAAAAACTTGTCGGCTACTACGACCAATACCAAATCAAACTCAAAGCCGACGATATTATCATCACCTCGGGAGGCTCGGAGGCGGTACTTTTTGCCTTTATGTCGTGCCTTAACCCGGGCGACGAGATTATCGTTCCCGAACCTGCATACGCCAACTATATGGCCTTTGCAATCTCGGCAGGAGCAGTTATTCGCCCTATCACCTCGACAATTGAGGAGGGTTTTGCGCTACCGGCCATCGAGCGTTTCGAGGAGCTTATCAACGAACGCACACGCGGTATTCTTATCTGCAACCCCAACAACCCTACGGGCTATCTCTACACTCGCAAAGAGATGAATCGCATACGCGACTTGGTCAAGAAGCACGACTTGTTCCTCTTCTCCGACGAGGTCTATCGCGAATTTATCTATACCGGCTCGCCATATATCTCGGCTTGCCATTTGGAGGGTATCGAGCAGAATGTTGTGCTGATTGACTCTGTTTCAAAGCGTTATTCGGAGTGTGGTATTCGCATCGGAGCGCTTATCACCAAAAACAAGGCTCTGCGCAATGCCGTGATGAAATTCTGTCAGGCTCGTTTGAGTCCGCCACTGCTTGGACAGATTGTTGCCGAGGCCTCGCTCGATGCTCCACGCTCGTATGCAATCCACACCTACGAAAAGTATATAGAGCGTCGCAACTGTCTTATCGACGAGCTGAACAAGATTCCCGACGTATACTCCCCTATTCCGATGGGCGCTTTCTATACGGTAGCGCGTC
>JAGBWT010000177.1 GCA_017629615.1 Alistipes sp.
ATGCGCGACGGTTGCAAGATGCGATGCCGGTGTTGTGTGGATAGCACATCGGTTGAACGCGGAAAGTCTTGCAGTCCCAAGCCATTTTTAGAGAAGGGAGCTTAGCTCAGCTGGTTCAGAGCATCTGCCTTACAAGCAGAGGGTCGGGGGTTCGAATCCCTCAGCTCCCACAAAACAGAAGACGACTTTGGTCGTCTTTTTTGTTTTGTGGGAGGGGTATTTACATTCCCTCCAAACCTCCCTTTGTAAAAGGGAGGCTTTGTCGCTATGCTCCGTTTGTTGACGGCTTTGGTCGTCTTTTTTGTTTTGTGTGTTACCCACCCCTTAAATTCCCCTCCTGTGAGGGGAACTTTGTCGCTTCGCTCCGTGTTTCCGCCATTGTTACAATAGCAGAAGATGGCTTTGGTAGTCTTTTTCGTTTTGTGTGTTACCTAATATAAAAGCCATCGATTTTCGTCGATGGCTTTTGCTTATTATTCTATCGGCTCCGCCTTAATTTGCTCCGAGAGGTGAGGCCTGTGTGTAGGTTCGTGCGGCGAGCTCTTTGTCGAGTTGGTACATACCATATTTGTCGCCCTCGACCGATTCGGCTGCAAAAATCATCTCGCGAGCCGACTCCTCCTCTTCAATCTGCTCATTTACGAACCATACCAGCATATTCGACGAAGCAAAATCACCATCCTCGGCTGCGATAGTCGCCAGATTATTGATAAGGCTTGTAACGACCTTTTCGTGTTTGAGTGTCTCCTGGAACATCTCCAAAACCGAACTCCACTCGGTGCGCACCTCGGCGATAGGTTTCAGTTCGACCTTCGCATCGCGCGAGTTGAGGTAGTTCATCAGGATTCGTGCGTGGTCCTGCTCTTCGAGCCACTGAACGTAGAACCAATTCGATACGCCTTTCAAACCTTTGGCCTCGGCGTCCATCGACATTGAGAGGTAGAGGTATGCCGACCAAAGCTCGGCGTTAATCTGATTGTTGATTGCTGCGTGTAATCTTTCGCTTAACATAGTTGTAGGTGTTTTAAGGTTGTCTATTTAATGATTTTGTCGAGTAATTCTTTGATTTGGCCCTTTGGCATTGCGCCCATAGTGCGCTGCGGATTGCCGTTGAGCGGGATAAAGAGCATCGTCGGCACGCTGCGAATACCGAAAACGGTTGCCAACTCCTCCTCGTCGTCGATATTAACCTTGTAAATATCGACCTTACCCTGATACTCCTCGGCCAACTCCTCTAATACGGGAGAGAGCATCTTGCACGGACCGCACCACGGCGCGAAAAAGTCGATAAGTGCAGGCTTGTCGCCCAGAAATTTCCACTCTTGTCCGTTATTCTCGAAATCGGCTACTCGTTTCAGGAAGCCACCCTTTGTCAAATTTATAGTTGCCATAATCTTTGCGTTTTAATATTAGTTACAATCTGTTTGTAGAGCAAAGATAATGCGAAACTTTCTATTTGTCAAATTGATAATTTTTATACCTTGATAGGTTTTGTCTATACGTTGGTGCAGACTTCCTCCTTACGCTCTTTTGCCTGACGAGGGATTGTTAAAAATCGTAACTCTCCTCAACGCCTTGCAATACAACTCGTTCGGCAATCTCGCGTACCTTCTGTGCGGTTGCGGCATCGAGTGCGCAGTTCGATACGGTGTCGGTAAAAGGCTCTTTGTAGAGGAGAAGATAGTTGATGCAGGCCTTCATATAGGCTCCCACGCGACTTTGGTGATGGTTGTCGGTGTGGAGTAGGTCGAGACCCTCGGCACGACCGAGTCGGAAACCAAGTCCGATAGGACTAACCCAGACTGTGTTATCCAGCTCTTTGCGGAGCATTTCAGTGCCTTTTTTCAACATATAGTCGAGTCTGTCGTAATCGCCAAATCCGCGATAGTTGCTCTTTGGGCAGGCCCAAGTTCGTTCGTATATGATTTGGCAGTTTGGCGAGTGTGACAGTGTCAGAGAGTTGATTTTTTTGCAGGCTTTAAGGATATTTTGTGACCTCTTGTCGGCATATATTGCAGGGTTTGGCGATGCATCTTGCAGGAAGGCGTAGTCGAATCCTCCGCGCTCAATAGCCTCGCGGGAGCGTTCGAGTAGCAGATGCTCGCTAAACTCTTGGCCACCCTTTACGCTGATTACGGCATCGATTTGATGGCCCTGCGAGCGGGCAATCTCCTTCAACATAAAGGCCGTGCCGAAGTAGTAGGTAAATGAGTTGCCGACAAAAAGTATCTTCTTGCGGTCGGTAACCTTTGGAGCGTCGCTGTATTTAATCAGATACATACCCATATAGCGACCGCCCGAGATTTTCGTTGGGCCCTCACCATCGGAGAGTATTCGCAGACGTACCTTAACGCAGTCGTTGTCGATAGGTTGCGATAGGGTGAACGATTGGGTGTAGGTCGTATGGTGGTGCGATTCGAAATATTTGTTGTAGAACGAATATTTAATATCGTTTGAGCCTTTTACCGTGCGGAGCTCCTCCTCAATGCAATTCCAGCGGTTGTTATCCCAATATTCGAAAATGAAGTACTTTGGCGATGTTGGTTGTGTGCCGATGAGGGTACACATAAAGTCTATCTGCTCGCCTGCGGCAACGTGCTTTGTGGGTACAGCATATATGAAATAGTCGCCTTTATGTGTGCCCGATACATACGGACCCTTGTTATTGACGAAGTTGATAGGCATTCCGCTGACGCTCACGACACTCATCACGGCCGGCGAGTTGTAAGGCGAGCAAATGCCGTCGCTCTCCCAATGCTGCGAAGCGAACTTGCTCGACTCCAAACGAGCCGGAAAGCCCTCCTTGCACTCTTTGAAATAGGGTGGTTGGCTAACCTCGATGGTTGTTGTCGTGCCACTTTTTACCTCCTTAACCACTATCGAGCCACTGCGTTCGCGTGTCGAGAAGTTTGGCTCAAACCATAGAGTAATATTCTGCTGACGTTTGGCCGATATGTTCTGGCTTCCGCCCACGATGCCGAACCATTGCGAATCGGTCGATACCGTCACAGCCTCCCGCTTTGTGGTAATCTTAACGGTGTGCGGTTCGGTGCTATGGCTTGGTAAAACGACATTCTGTGGTGTGTGGGATTTGGCCGAAGCCTCGACGGTGAGACCAAAAACCGAGATAATGGCGATGATGAGTAACAGGGCCTTTTTCATAGTGGTAGCGTTTTGTTTGTAGTGTAAAATTATAAAAAAGTGGCGAAATTGCAAAATCTTCTCTCTCTTGTTACTCGAAAAGTTGTATCTTTGTCGAAAATCCCAAAGCGATGAAACAACTAAAAGAGCGAATTTTGCGTGATGGTCGCTGCTTCGAGGGCGGCATCTTAAAGGTCGATAACTTTATCAACCACCAGATGGACCCGGTGCTGATGAAATCTATGGCGGTTGAGTTTGTTCGCCGTTTCGCTTCGACCTCGATTGATAAGATTGTTACGGTCGAAGCGAGTGGTATTGCCCCCGCAATTATGGTCGGCTATCTGCTCGAATTGCCTGTTGTCTTTGCCAAGAAGAGCGCGCCATCGACGATGGCCAATATGCTCTCGACCGAAGTCTATTCGTTCACCAAAAATCGCACCTATACGCTCTGTCTCTGTCGTGACTATATCTCGCAGGGCGATAGGGTACTGTTTATCGACGACTTTTTGGCTAACGGTAACGCCGCGAAGGGTGTGCTCGACCTGATGAATCAGGCTGGTGCCGAGGTTGTCGGTATGGGTTTTCTTATCGAGAAGGCTTTTCAGGCTGGTGGCTCCTTGTTGCGCGAGCAGGGTATTCGCGTCGAGTCGCTTGCGATAGTCGAGAGTCTTGATGATTGTAAGATAGTCCTCAAATAGGGAGAAGCCGTCTAACAAGGTGATTTCTTCGTTACGGTTGTGTGAAAAATGCTCATTTACGCCAAGTAAACTGCGCTTTTTCACACTTCGCAAGCCTTGAAATCCCGCTTGTTATACGACTTCTGCCGAAGAGAGTGGCCTAACAAGGTGATTTCTGCGTTACGGTTGCCAAGTAGAAACAGTCACATATTAACAAAAAAGAAAATGCCCGAAATTTTCGGGCACTCTATTTTTACATCTCTACAAACGGTGTTGCCGAATCGGGCGAGAATTTGAACAGTTCGGCTCGGCCCGATTGCCAACCTTTGCCCTTCTGCTTTTTGGCTATATAGAAGCGGCCGTCGCCAAGCGAGCAGAGTCCTACCGAAGCGTCGAATGCCCAACCGCGAATAGCAGGGTTTGCAGGGTCTGCCACGCCAACCTCGGCAAGTGCAAGCACTCGCTCCTTGCCGGTGTAGTCGATACCTTTTGGGCGGACGATTTTGCCCTTTTCGTTGGCCGAAACCGCAAATAACCGCAGGTCGGCAAATCCCGGCTTTCGACTCTCGTAAGTAGCCAACAACCAGAGCCTTGTGTGGGGGTCGTATTCGAGATTTTGCACGCCCCAATTCTTGTTGCCCGTATATACCAAGTAGCGCGCATCGGGCTGTGTAGGGCCGTTGCGATGCATATTTTCCTGCGAGAGAGGATACTCGTAACGACTCCAATCGGAGGTGTCGTATTGGAGCAGAACTTGGTAGTCGTTGTCGTTGCGCGATGCGTCGCCATATATGCCGTAGGCTATGGTCAGGTAGTGCTTATTGTCGGCACTTTTTCCGAAGCGAGGACCAAACGATATGCCGTCGAAGCCGCTGCAACCGTAGCGATGTTTGAGGCTCTGGCCGCGATGCTCGACCATGGCCTGGTAGTCGGCCAACACGGAGTGGAGAAAGACAGTTGTCATCACACCGTCGCGCTCGGCATTCATATCCATTCGGTCAATCTTATCGACATCGAAGATGGCGACATAGAAGCCGTCCTCGAAACGCTTTGTTACACCCTCCTGCTTCAAGATACCCTTGCCGATAGAGTCGTATTTGTATTCGAGCGAGCCATAGAGACGACCATCTTCGTCGTTAAACTCGATACAGCCGAGGTGTCCGAGCAATCCCGATACAGTGCCGATAATGTTGCCTTGCAGGTCGGTTTTGATGAGGATTGTGGTGAATGAAAAATAGATATGCTCGCGCTTGGTATCGACAGCAATGCCTTGAATATGGCCGGCCTTCCATTGTCCTGCCTCGATTTTGCTCGGGAGGGCTTTGAGGTCGGAGGTTTGTGCGTTTGCAAGCGTTGTGTGCAGTCCGATTATGGTCAATAGTATGGCAAGTCTCTTCATATGGCTGTTATTTGTGGGTTTTGTTTAATGTTTTGCGGTGTTGTGGTCGATATCGCAACCTGCACAGTTGCCCGTGCAGAGCGCGTCGTCGGTGCAATCTTCGGCTGCCATATCCTCGCGAGTCTCCTGTACGGCGCACTTAATGCCAAGTCGTTGCATATTCTTATTGGTCGAGATTTCCGACTCGATATGGTGACCCTTAATCATCAACGTCAGCGACATTGCGACTACGAAAAATGCTACGGCTGCGACAGCCACTATAATTGTAACAAACCAACTCTCCATATTGCTGTTTTTTCTCTCTTGTGAATGATTTTTGCGATAAAACGTTCTCTTATTTTGAAATATTGCTACAAATATATATATTTGTGGAATAATTTGCAAAATTATCGCTTTGATGATAGGAGGGGAGGGCTGATTTTGGCAGACTTCGCCTATGGGTTAAATGTAGAGATAGAGGATTATGAAGATTGTTATTGCGGGAATCGACGAAATGGGTCATCACTTGGCAAAGATGTTGAGTGGTAACGGCCACGATATTACGGTTGTCGATGAAGATGCGAAGATGCTCTCCGAGGTTAGTAACCTCGCTGATGTAATCACTATCGAGGGCGACCTGACCAACTTCTCGATTTTGAGAAAGGCGTCGGTGCGTAAGTGCGACCTCTTTATTGCGGTTGGCCCTATTGAGAACGATAATATTCTTTCGGCCATTATGGCCAAGCAGCTTGGCGCAAAGAAGTCGATTGCGCGTATCGACGATATCGAATATCTCGAACCCAACAACAAGGAGATGTTTATCAATATGGGCATCGACTACCTCTTCTATCCCGAGAAGGTTGCGGCCGACGAGGTGATAAATCTGCTTGGTCACTCGGCAACCTCGGAGTTTGTCGATTTTTCGGGTGGTCGTTTGTCGTTGGCCGTAATTCGTCTCGAACCCAACTCTCCGATTGTCGGCCGACAAATGTCGGGATTTGGCAACGAGGAGGTGCTTAACTATCGTACGGTTGCCATCTCGCGCGACGGTAATACCATTATCCCAAAGGCTACCGATACATTTGCCGTTGGTGACTTGGTCTATGTCATTTCGCGACACGACTCACTTGGCGAGGTTATGGCCTTGTCGGGTAAGAGCAATGTGCGAGTAAATAATATGATGATTCTCGGTGGCTCGCAAATCGGCGTACAGATTGCGAAGGCTTTGCAAAACGATGTCAATATCAAACTCATAGACTACAATGCCGATAAGGCCTATCGTTTGGCGGAGGTGCTTGATAAAACGCTGATAATCAACGAAGACGGTCGTAATACCGAGGCTATGATGGAGGAGGGCCTGTCTAATATGGACGCATTTGTTGCTGTGACGGGCCGAAGCGAAACCAATATCCTTACCGCGATGCTCGCCAAGCGAATGGGAGCCAAGAAGGTTATTGCCGAGGTCGAGAATCTCAACTATATCAACTTGGCCGATAGCGTAGGTGTCGATACCATCATCAACAAGAAGATGGTTACGTCGTCCAATATCTTCCGCTTTACGATGTCTACCGATGTGTTGGCTATTAAGTGCCTTACGGGTAGCGAAGCCGAGGTGCTTGAATTTATCGTCAAACCCAACTCGCCTGCAACCAAGAGCAGTATCGCCGAGATGGGGTTGCCGGAGGATGTTATCGTCGGCGGTATCGTTCGAGGCGACAAGGTCTTTATTGCCGACGGCTCAACGCGAATCAATGCCTACGACCGAGTGGTGGTCTTTGCAATGCCTTCGGCCATAGGTTTGATTGGCGACTATTTTAACTAAACAACCAGCTCCGATACGAAGAAAAATAGAATAATATTATGTATATCGCAATTGCCGGAAATATCGGTAGCGGCAAGACAACGCTTACCGAGATACTAACCAAACATTATGGCGCAAAGGCCTATTACGAAGATATTGATAATCCCTATATCAATGACTTCTATGAGGATATGAATCGCTGGGCATTCCAGTTGCAGGTTCACTTCCTTGCCAGCCGTATTCGTCAAACGATGGATATGCTCTCCGATGGCTCGGCCTGCATATTCCAGGACCGTACGATTTATGAAGATGCCCATATTTTTGCCGGTAACCTTCATCAGATGGGTTTGATGTCGGGTCGCGATTTTTCGACCTATATGAAGTTGTTTGATATATCGACCAATCTGATACCGAAGCCCGATTTGCTTATCTATCTGAAATCGAGCATTCCGACTCTTGTTTCGCAGATTCGTAAGCGAGGCCGAGAGTATGAGCAGAATATCGATGTGGAGTATTTGGAGCGACTCAACAAAAAGTACGAGGATTGGATTGCTTCGTACGATGGCGATATATATATCATAAATAAGGATAACGAGGACTTTGTGGCCGATGCGTCGGTACTCGATGCCCTTTATGAGCGACTCGATGCCATCTACGGCAAGCGTCTCTTCTAATATGAAACGACCGCTACCCGAGGCCTTTTGTGAGGATATGCGACGTATGCTTGGTGCGTCGGAGGCGGAGCGATTGTTCGCTTCGCTCGACGATGTGTCGCCGGTGTCGATTCGTCTGAATCCATACAAAGCCGAAGGAGGGTGCGCTGTTTCAGGCGAGGTTGTGCCGTGGAGTTGCAATGGTCGCTATCTTGCCACTCGACCTCAATTTACGACCGACACCTGCTTCGCTGCGGGTGGCTACTATGTCCAGGAGGCTGGGTCGCAGTTTGTCGATTATCTGCTTCGTCGGGAGGGTGTTGAGGGTCGAATGGTTCTCGATATGTGTGCAGCTCCGGGTGGCAAGACAACTATTTACTCGACGCTTGTCGGTGAAGATGGACTTGTCGTGGCCAACGAGTATGTTCGTTCGCGAGCCAATATCTTGGCCGACAATGTGCGCAAGTGGGGTGTGGGTAATGTGTTGGTTACCAATAATGACCCGTCGCACTTTTCGCCACTTGGTCAGTGGTTCGACGTTGTGGCTGTCGATGCGCCTTGCTCGGGCGAAGGTATGTTCCGCAAGGACGAGGAGGCTCGTGCAGAGTGGAGTGCCGAGGGGGTGAAGATGTGTGCAACGCGTCAGATGTCGATACTTCGCGAAGCGTGGCAGACGCTGAAAGCGGGGGGCATATTGTTTTATAGCACCTGTACCTTCAATCGTGTCGAAAATGAAGGGGTGGTGCAGACAATGATAGATGAGTGGGGCGACGAGATTGAACCGTTCCAGGAGGTGGAGGTCGATGCGTCGTGGGGTATTGAGACCTCGCAAGTTGGCCAGTTCCGACTCTACCGCTTCTTCCCTCACAAGGTCTGCTCCGAGGGTTTTTGTGTGACTGTGGCTCGCAAAAGGGTCGATGTCGGTGGTCGCGCATTGCGACCCAAGGCTCGTAAGCAGCCGTTTGTCGAGGTGCCGAAGAGCGATGTTGCCGAACTGTCGCGTTGGGTCAATGGGGCCGAACAGATGCGATTTGCTACGGTTGGCGATACGATTTATGGCTATCGTCGTTCGCGTTACGACGAGATGCGACTCTTCTCCGAGCGACTTACGGTTATATACTCGGGTGTTGCTATGGGGCAGATTTTTAAGGGTTGCCTAAAACCCGATTGGGCTTTGTCGCAATATGTCTGGCTCAACAGGGAAGCGGTGTCGGTGGCGGAAATCTCATACGATGAGGCACTCGACTATCTCCGTCGTCGCGATATAGTGCCGTCACAAAGTGTCGAGGGGCTGAATTTGCTCCTGCACGAGGGCCGTCCGTTGGGATTTGTAAAGAGAATTGGAGGGCGATGCAATAATCTGTATCCGCTCTCGTTGAAGATAAACAATTTGTAAAAGGTTTGGTATGGCAGAGAAGATATACTATTCGATGGGCGAGGTTGCCGAGATGTTCGATGTAAATCCATCGCTTATACGTTATTGGGGAACGCAATTCGATTCGTTGCGTCCGAAACGTAACAAGAAGGGAAACCGCCTCTTTACCCCCGAAGATGTGGAGCAGTTGAAACTGATTTACCACCTTGTCAAGGAGCGAAAGATGACGTTGGAGGGTGCGCGCAAGGCTTTGCGTGCCGAGCGCCTTGTCGGTTCGGAGGGTAGCGTTAAGGTCGATTTGCTCGAAAGGTTGCAGAGTGTTCGCTCGATGCTTATCGAGGTGCGCGACTCGTTGGGCGAGGGTGCTGCCGAGGAGTCTGTCGAGGTCGTTGCTCCGACTCCGCAGCCACAACCTGTTGAGCCTGCCGAGCCACAGCCTTATGCTATTCTCGAAGAGCCTGTTTCGGAAAATTCCGAGTCGGACGAGCCGCGTCGCATAAAGTTCTACGAGCAGACACTATTCTAATCTGTTGCCTATGAAAATCAGAGATGTAGCCGCAGCTATCGAGGCTTTTGCTCCGCTCGCGTTGCAAGAGTCGTACGATAACGCAGGGCTTGTCGTGGGTCGCTACGACGATGAGTTGCGCGGAGGTGTGCTGATTGCCGTCGATGTTACGCGCGAAGTTTTGGCCGAGGCTGTTAGTCTCGGTTGCGGTATGGTTGTTACCCACCACCCGATAATATTTCACCCACTCAAACGGCTTAATTCGCAATCCGAGGTTGAACGCTGTGTCGAGTTTGCGATAAAGAACGATATTGCGCTATACGCTTGTCACACCAACCTCGACTCGGCTGCCGATGGTATGAGTTGGCGATTGGGTAAGATGCTCGGCTTGCATGGTGTGCAGGTGTTGGAGCCAACGAGTGAGGGGGCGGGCTTTGGCGTTGTAGGTACGCTTGCCGAGCCGATGGCTGTTGAGGCCTTTTTTGAATTGTTGCGCAACCGATTGTCGGTGCGAGTAATTCGCCATAGTGCATTGGTGCGCGATGTTGTCGAGCGTGTGGCGATATGTACGGGTGCTGGTGGCTCGTGTATCGAGGCGGCTCGTGCTTCGCAGTGCGATATTTACGTTACGGCCGACCTTCGTTATAACGACTTTTTTGCACCGGCCGACGACTTCATTGTGGCAGATATTGGCCATTTTGAGAGCGAATTTTGTGCAATTGACATTTTATTTGATATTTTATCAAAAAAAATTACTAACTTTGCGCTCCATAAGAGCGCGTGTTCGAGAAATCCTGTATTTTATTCGCTCTAATTGAGTGATTTTCAGTTTGATATTGGGGTTTCTTGTCACATTTTGCGATTGATGCGAAAAATATAAAACACAAATATATGGCAACACAGAAAAAAACAGCAGAGGTAGATTACTCGATGTACGAGAAGATTATGGCTCTTTACGAGTTGCAGAAAATCGACTCCCAGATTGACGAAATTAACAAGGTCAAGGGTGAACTGCCTTTGGAAGTTGAGGACTTGGAGGACGAAATTGCCGGCCTCAATACCCGCCTCGCAAATATCAATGCAGAGGTTGAGGAGTTGAACAATCTTACGAAGCAGCGTCGCCGCGAAATTGACGAGGCGCAGATTCAGATTGCCAAATACAACGAGCAGCAGAATAATGTTCGTAACAATCGCGAGTACGATGCTATCTCGAAGGAGATTGAGTACCAGGAACTCGTTATCAGCCTTGCCGAGAAGCGCTTGAAGGAGTATGCTGCTGCAACAAAGGTGAAGAAGACCGCATTGGAGAGCGCCGAGGCTACTATCGCCGAGCGCAATATCGACCTTTCGGCAAAGAAAGCCGAGTTGGAGAGCATCGAGGTTGAGACTGCCGACCAGGTTAAGGAGCTTTCGTTGCTTGCCGATAAGGCAAAGGTTAAGATTGACGAGCGTCTGCTTGCAGCCTATGGCCGTATCCGTAGCAAGGTCTATAATGGTCTTGCAGTTGTAACCGTTCAGCGTGATGCTTGCAGTGGTTGCTTCAACCGTATCCCACCACAGCGTCAGGTTGAGGTACGTCAGGGTACGAAGCTTATCGTGTGTGAGTATTGTGGACGTATACTTGTGCCGGAAGAGTAATTTTGAGATTATAGCGGGTCATTTGCTTCCGCTAACAAAGAAAACGCCAATGGGACGTACATTAAGTACTACCCATCGGCGTTTTTCTTTTGTCGAGCGTAGCGGAGGGGTCTGAAAAAATTTACAACACAAAACTATATTATTCCGAAAAGTTATATCTTTGTAAAAAAATAACCCGATATGGATAGTGGTATTCTAATCTTTGTGGTGGCGGTTGTCGCTATTATTATAGGTGCTGTTGGTGGCTACCTTGTGGCCCGTATGCGTAGTGCGGTGATTTTAACCCAACTCGAACAGGAGCGCACTCGTGCCGAGGGGCTAAATTCGGAGTGCAACGAACTGCGTAGCGGTCTGATGGCCGAAAAGGTAGAGTCGGGGCGCTTGCGTGAGAAGTGCGAAGGCTTGCAGCACGAAATCGACCAGCGCCAAGAGACCTTTGCCAAGGAGGAGGAGCGTCGTCGTGAGGAGTTTCGCCAACATCTCGAATTGGTTAAGGCTCAACTCAAAAGCGAGACGCATCAGGTCAATCGTGAATCTATTGCCGAGATACTGAAACCGTATCGCGACCAGTTGGAGGAGTTGCGCCGTCAGAGTGGCGAGAGTCGTGCAACGCTCGAAACCCATATCAAGACGTTGGTCGAGACGGGTGGCCGTTTGAGTAGCGAGGCCGATAGGTTGGCGCGAGCGTTGAGTAGCGATGTTCGTATGCAGGGCAATCTTGGCGAGAAATTGCTCGAAGATTTGTTGTCGGGCTCGGGCCTTATCGAGGGTAAGCAATACCTCTTGCAGCGTTCAATCCGCCAAACTGTTGGGTCTTCGTCGAAGAACGAGGATACGGGTCGTATGATGAAGCCCGATGCTATGATATTCTATCCGGCAACCCAGAGTGTGCTCTATATCGACTCCAAATTTCAACTCCCTGCCGATGTTGAGGAGGGTATGGACGCAGCGCGCGAGGAGGCGGTCTTAAAGGATTTCAGTACGCGTCTGCGTACGCAGGTCAAGAGCCTTGCTTCGCGAGGGTATCAGCGCTATAAGTATGAGAACTATGTCTCGCTGCCTTATGTGGTTATGTTTGTGCCGAGCGACAAGGCGCTGATGGCTGTAACGTCGTACGATAAAACTCTGTGGCTCGATGCCTTTAATAATAAGGTATTTATTGCCAGCGAGCGACATCTGCTGATGTTGATTGAGATGGTCAATGTGGCTTGGGTTCAGCAACAGCAGCTCGATAATCAGGAGAATATTGTCAAGAATGCCGAGATTTTGCTCAATCGTGTAGCCGAATTTATTGGATATTTCGACAAAATAGGCCAAAGTCTCGACGATGCACAAACAGCTCTGCGTAATGCCCGAGAGAAGGGTATGGGTCGCGGTCAAACCATATCGGTTGCGGCCAACAATATCATTCAGTGTGGTGTCAAGGCCAAGACTCCTACCCGCCAAAACCAGCTCGAAGCGCATCTGATTGGCGAAGGTCTGTCGGGTGGAGAGGAGTAGACTTTGGGTTGATTATGCGTAGATTATGCGCTCCATCAATATATCGTGTGGCTCGTCGGGGATTTCCTCGACGAGTTGCTCTTTGTAGCAGACTCCAATCTTGGTGGCACGAAATCCCTCTTGTGCCATATATCGGTCGTAGTAACCCCGACCTCGTCCGAGCCTTTTGCCTTGCAGTGTGAATGCTCGGCCTGGTACTATTATGAGGTCGATTTCGGCAGGTGATATTCGCTCGTCGGATTGAGGCTCATCGATGCCGAAGGTTCCGCGCTGCATCGACTCTTGGCTGTATGGATAAAAATCCATCTCGTCGCCATCGATGCGAGGCAATACAATGCGTTTGTGTGCGGCTGCCCATCGTATAAAATCGGCCGTCTGCGGCTCGTCGGCAAGCGCTGCATAGAGGGCAACCGTTGCGGCCTCGCGAAATGGTTGCAGCTCTATTATCTGATTGAAAATCAGCGTCGATTTTTCTGCCTTTACCTTTGCGTCGATAGCCGATATTTCGGTTTTGATGTGTTGGCGTATTTTCTGTTTCTCGGTCATAGTAAAATGTTGGCGCAAAAAGTCGCCCGAAAGTGTTGTTATTTAACAAACAATTATTATCTTTGTAGTGCTTGAAGTGTGCTTATACGTTAATGCAAATAATTTTTCACAAAAATACACATAACTAAATTTTATTTCAAATCATTATGGTTCGTTTTTTATTAAATTCGTCAATCGGAAGAAAAGTTGTAATGAGTGTTACGGGTGCTGCGCTCGTATTCTTCATTCTCTTCCACATGGCAATGAATGTTGTGGCAATCATTGAGCCAAGCGCTTACAATTGGATTTGTGAGATGTTGGGAGCAAATTGGTATGCTCTTGTTGGCACTGTTGGTTTGGCCACATTGGTTGTGTTGCACTTTATCTATGCCTTTATTCTGACTTGGCAGAATCGCAAGGCTCGCGGTAATGTGCGCTACGCTGTAACTGTTACCGAGAAGGGTGTTGATTGGTCGTCGAAGAATATGCTTGTTCTCGGCATCATCGTTATCCTCGGCCTTGCTCTCCACCTTTCGCACTTCTGGGCGAAGATGCAGTTGGTAGAGTTGCTCGGTGGTCACGAGGTTGCTCTTGGTAATGGCTCTGTTGTTAAGCCTACCGAGGGTGCTGCAATTATTGCCTACACCTTCTCGCAGTGGTATAACGTAGTTTTGTACCTTGTATGGTTTGTTGCATTGTGGTTCCACCTTACACACGGTGTTTGGTCGATGTTCCAGAGCGCAGGTTTGGCAAACGATACTTGGCTTCCACGTTTGAAGTGCGTTTCGAAACTTTTGGCAACCGTTATCTTCCTCGGCTTTGCTGTAGTAGTTGTTGTCTACTATGCGGTTCAGGCTTGCCCTTGCGTTGTAGAGGCTTGTCCTTGTTTGGCAAAACTTCTTCCAACTGCTGCGGAGACTTGCTGCGAGGCTTGTTGTGGTGTAGCTCCTGTTGTTGAGGCTGCTCCTGTTGTTGAGCAGGCTGTTGAGGCTGCTGCCGAAGTGGTACCTGCAAACTAATTCAAGAACAATAAAAATTAACAAGATATGGCATTGAAATTAGATTCCAAAATTCCTGCTGGTGAGTTGGCTCAAAAATGGAGCAACCACAAAGCAGCTATCAAGGTAGTTAGCCCTGCTAACAAGCGTAAGTTGGATATTATCGTCGTAGGTACAGGCCTCGGCGGTGCTTCTGCTGCTGCTTCGCTCGGCGAACTTGGCTACAACGTCAAGATTTTCTGCATTCAGGACTCGCCTCGTCGTGCGCACTCGATTGCTGCACAGGGTGGTATCAATGCAGCGAAGAACTATCAGAACGACAACGACTCGGTATATCGTCTCTTCTACGATACTATCAAGGGTGGTGACTATCGTGCTCGTGAGGCTAACGTTTATCGTTTGGCCGAGGTTTCGAACCTCATTATCGACCAGTGCGTAGCGCAGGGTGTTCCTTTCGCTCGTGAGTACGGCGGCTTGTTGGCTAACCGTTCGTTCGGTGGTGCGCAGGTATCGCGTACGTTCTATGCTCGTGGTCAGACGGGTCAGCAGTTGTTGCTTGGTGCTTATGCAGCCCTCAACAAGGAGATTGCCGCTGGTTCGGTTAAGTCGTATACTCGTCACGAGATGCTCGACGTTGTTGTTGAGAATGGCGAGGCTTGCGGTATCATCGCTCGTAACCTCGTTACAGGCGAAATCGAGCGTCACGGCGCACACGCAGTCGTTATCGCTACGGGTGGTTATGGTAACGTATTCTTCCTCTCGACCAACGCTATGGCGTCGAATGGTTCGGCTGCGTTCCAGTGCTACCGTAAGGGTGCTGGTTTTGCCAACCCTTGCTTCACGCAGATTCACCCAACCTGTATTCCGGTACACGGCACACAGCAGTCGAAACTGACTCTGATGTCGGAGTCGTTGCGTAACGACGGTCGTATCTGGGTTCCAAAGAAGTTGGAGGACGTTGAGGCTTTGCGTAAGGGTACAAAGAAACCTTCGCAGATTGCCGAAGAGGACCGCGACTACTATTTGGAGCGTCGTTATCCTGCGTTTGGTAACCTCGTACCACGCGACGTTGCTTCGCGTGCAGCAAAGGAGCGTTGCGATGCAGGTTACGGTGTAAACGAGACAGGTTTGGCTGTATTCCTCGACTTCAAGACCGCTATCGAGCGTTTGGGTAAGGAGGTTATCAAGCAGCGTTATGGCAACTTGTTCGATATGTACAAGGAGATTACCGATGTTAATCCATACGATGAGCCAATGCAGATCTTCCCTGCTGTTCACTACACAATGGGTGGTATCTGGGTTGACTACAACTTGATGACTACAATCCCTGGTTTGTATGCTATCGGTGAGGCTAACTTCTC
>JAGBWT010000178.1 GCA_017629615.1 Alistipes sp.
CCAATAAGGTGACGGGCGCGAACGTGTCGATTAAGATTGACGACGAGTTTATGCGTGCCGCAATCGAGGGTCGCACCTATACCCAGCAATTCCCAATCAAGTCGGCCGAGCCGAAGTATGTGCAGAATATCGACGCCTCGAAACTTTGGGGCAAGATTATCCACAACGCGTGGAAGTCGGCCGAGCCGGGTGTCTTATTCTGGGATACGATTATCCGCGAAAGTGTGCCTGATTGCTATGCCGATGTGGGCTTTACGACCGTATCGACCAACCCTTGTGGCGAGATTCCGCTCTGCCCATACGACTCGTGCCGTCTGTTGGCTATCAACCTTTACAGCTATGTCGATAATCCGTTTACCAAAGAGGCTTCGTTCAACTACGAGCGTTTCAAGAGCCACGTAGCGAAGGCGATGCACCTGATGGACGATATTATCGACCTCGAATTGGAGAAGGTTGATTTGATTATCGAGAAGATTGCCAGCGACCCAGAGGACCAGGACGTGCGTCAGGTTGAGTTGAACTTGTGGCACAAGATTAAGGATATGGCACTCAAAGGCCGTCGTACGGGTCTCGGCATTACGGCCGAGGGCGATATGCTCGCTGCACTCGGTATGCGTTACGGCTCGGACGAGGCTTTGCGCTTTGCTGTTGAGGTTCACAAGACGTTGGCTGTTGAGGCATATCGTGCTTCGGTGGCTATGTCGAAGGACCGTGGTGCGTTTGGCGTATTCGATGCCGAGAAGGAGAAGAATAATCCAATGATTTTGCGCCTTAAAGAGGCCGACCCACAACTCTACGAGGATATGGTTAAGTACGGCCGTCGTAATATCGCAATGCTTACGATTGCTCCAACGGGTACAACGTCGCTTATGTCGCAGACGACGTCGGGTATCGAACCTGTATTCCGTCCTGTTTATAAGCGTCGTCGCAAGATTAACCCTTCGGATAAGGGCGTTGTTGCAACGTTTGTCGATGAGCAGGGTCAGGCATTCGAGGAGTTTAACGTATATCACCACAAGTTTGTCGATTGGCTTAAAATCAATGGCTACGATACCGAGTCGTTGAACACTATCTCCGACGATGAGCTCGTTCGCTTGGTGGCTGCATCGCCTTACCACAAGGCTACGGCCAACGATATCGACTGGGTTGCAAAGGTTAAGATGCAGGGCGCTATCCAGAAGTGGGTAGACCACTCAATTTCGGTAACGGTGAACCTCCCGAACAATGTATCGGAGGAGTTGGTTGCCGAGGTATATCGCACCGCTTGGGAGTGTGGCTGTAAGGGTATTACGGTCTATCGCGACGGTTGCCGTGAGGGTGTGCTTGTCGATAAGAAGAGCAAGAAGGAGACGCCAAAGTGCGAATCGGCTACCGGCGAAAATCGTCGTCCAAAGTCGTTGCCGGCCGATGTCGTTCGTTTTAAGAACGGCCGAGAGGATTGGATTGCATTCGTTGGTTTGCAGGAGGGTCGCCCTTATGAGGTATTTACCGGTAAGATTGAGGACGATGCGATGTTCATTCCACCGAAAATCACCCACGGTAACATCATCAAAGTTCGCGAGGAGGACGGCTCGAAGCGTTACGACTTCCAATACACCGACCGCTATGGCTATACCAATACCATCGGTGGTATCTCGCGTTTGTTCGACGAGAGCTTCTGGAACTATGCAAAACTTATCTCGGGTGTATTGCGCTACAATATGCCAATCGAGAAGGTTGTATCGTTGATTGATGGTCTGCACCTCGACGACGAGAATATCAATACCTGGAAGAATGGCGTTAAGCGCGCCCTCAAACAGTATATCGAAGACGGAACCCGCTCAAAGGGTAAGTGTCCGCAGTGTGGTCAGGAGAATATGGCATATCAGAATGGTTGTTTGACCTGTATGTCGTGTGGCTACTCGAAATGCGGTTAAAACCTTTTTAAGGGGAGTTTACTGCCTTGAACGATGCCGTACCGAAGGTCGCATACGCCAAGTATGCTCCCTCCGCTACGGCATCGTCGGCGTTGTAACCTCCTCCTTAAAAAGGTTTTAACACCTCGCTTTAATGTGGCTTTCTGGCTTTATCGATGCTTGTCCCGAAGCTCTACATACGCCAGGTATGCTCCCTCCGCTACGGCATCGTCGGCGTTGTAATCGTGCGTGTGCGCGAGAAATTGGTTAAAAAACCGCCGAAAGTGTTGTTTGGGAGGATTAAAATTGCTATATTTGCACGTTAAATGTATAGTTATTAACGGATTATAAGTGTAAGTAATTTAATATCAAAAGTTTATGAAGAAATTAGTCTTAATTCTTGTAGCGTTGTTTGCTCTTGGAGCAACAGCCTATGCAGCAGAGAATGTAGAGAAGAAGCCTCATATCCAGGGCTTTATCTCGAACCGTTTCTGCGACAACTGGGAGATTCAGGCTGGCGTTGGTCCAACTTGGGTTATACGTACCGGTACCGGTAATGTTGGGGACGTAACCGGTGTTGGCGGTTTTATTGCCGCTAACAAGTGGTTGCACCCTGTATTTGGTTTCCGCGTTGCTGCTGAACTTGGTAAGATTGGCTATGTAAGCGGTTATGGCGAGAAGATTAATTCGATGATGATGTATATTCACCCTGATATTATGGTGAATTTGAGCAACTGGATTGGCGGCTACCGTGAAGACCGCTTCTATTCGGCTGTTCTCACTACCGGTGCAGGTTTGGCATTCACCGACCTTTCGGGAACTCTCGCCGATAACAAGGGTACGAACTGGGTTGCTTCGTGTGACCGTCGTCCACACGAGTTTACTGTAAACTTCGCATTGCAGAACCGTTTCCGCGTGTCGAAGTGTGTGAACATCGACCTCACGTTGGAGTATATGCTTGCTCGTGCATCGCTCTATCCTGTTATGCAGGACAATGGTGCTCGCTACAATGGCTTGAACGTATATGTAGGCGCAACCTACCGCTTCAACCGTCGCGATTTCGACCGTGCTGGTGCTACCGAGGCAGAGGCACAGGCCGCTTTGGACCGTTTGGCTGCTGCCGAGAAGGCTGCTGCTGATGCACAGGCCGACAACGACCGCTTGAAGGCTCTTGCAGACGAGCAGGCAAAGGCTTTGGCTGCTGCCGAGGCACAAGCTGCCGAGCGTGACGCAGCTTTGCAACAGGCACAGGCATTGCTTGCTGCTGCCGAGGCACAGGCTCCATCGGCTCGCGAGGCTGTTGAGACCGACAAGTATGACGAGATTCTCTTCTACCTCATTGGCAATAGCGCTCTTACCGTATACAACAAGCAGCGTCTCGACTTGGTTGCAGAGCATATCAAGAAGTCGAACAGCGATAAGGTCTTCAAGATTGAGGGCTTCGCAGACCCACAGACCGGTAGCGCAAAGATTAACAAGCGTATCGCTAACAAGCGTGCAAAGCAGGTATACGACTACCTCATCAGCAAGGGCGTTGATGCTTCGCGTATCGCTTGGGAGGGTGTAGGTACCGAGAACCTTCCATTCAAGAAGCAGGAGACTAACCGTGTAGTAGTGATTTTCTAATCACTCTGTTCGGTTAAAAATAAAGGACGATTTCTTCGTTACGGCCGGCAAGGCGAAACAGTCACATACGTCAAGTATGCTCCTGCTTCGCCATACCGTCCAAGCCTGGAAATCGTCTCTTTATTTTTAACCTCCTCGTGAGTGTTAGGCGATGTCTGCGCGAAGGACTCGCAAAGCGAGGTATATAAGTCGCTTAAATAATAAAGGCCCGATTACTTTTTGAAAGTAACCGAGCCTTTATTATAAATAGGTATCGCTTGTTAGATGACGCCTTGTTCGAGCATTGCCTGTGCAACCTTCATAAAGCCTGCGATGTTTGCGCCTTTGACATAGTTGATATAGCCGTCCTCCTGGGTGCCATATTTGACGCACGCCTCGTGTATGCTCTGCATAATGTAGTGGAGTTTTGCATCAACCTCCGATGCTGCCCACGAGAGGTGCATCGCATTTTGTGTCATCTCCAAGCCCGAAGTGGCAACACCTCCGGCATTGACAGCCTTGCCGGGTGCAAAGAGGATTGCCGCCTTCTGGAATTCGGCAATAGCCTCCGGAGTACAACCCATATTCGACACCTCGGCTACGCACCAAGTGCCATTTGCGAGCAACTCTTTGGCATCGTCGCCATTTAGCTCGTTCTGGAATGCGCAAGGCAGTGCGATGTCGCACTTAATGCTCCAAGCCTTCTTGTTTGGTGTGAAGGTGGCATCGGGGAAACGCTCGGCAAATGGAGCGACGATATTTTGGTTCGATGCGCGGAGTTGCAGCATA
>JAGBWT010000179.1 GCA_017629615.1 Alistipes sp.
CCTCGGGCAGACGACCCTGCCACTCGGCAGGCACAACAAACGGGTGGTGCGACGAGATGGTAAATATCGATGCAAGGAACGGCTCTTTCATCTGCCCAACCTCGTAGCCCATATAGTCGAAAAATCGGTGGTCCCAGATACCCCAATAGCCATCGAAAGCATCGTCGGAGTAGCGAGCCTTATAGTCCTCCATACTCAAACACCTCTCAAATCCGGCCGAGACTGCATAGGCATCGAAACCCATCGAGCCTCGCTCCGAGCCACAGAAGAAGGCTGTCGAATAGCCCTCGTCGGCCAACAATTTCGGCAGAGGCTTCGTGCGACCCAACGCCTCGGGCATCAGCACAAACGACTCGACAAGCGACGGAATCGACGACCACACCGACGGCAATGCCTGTATCGAGCGCTTGCCGTTGGCGTACATACGGCGGAAGGTCAAACCCTCGCGCATAAGCGAGTCGAGAAACGGAGTATAGCCCTCGCGAACAGGCTCATTGGCATAGATTTCGCCGCACAGATGGGCCGAATGCTCGGCCGACATACTCTCCATAACAACGACAACCACGTTGCGTGGGCGAAAACGCCTAACCGAATCGGCGCACTGCGACGGGAAGTGGTATGGCGTATATACGGCAGAGAGCTGGTCGGCCTCGAAATATCGAGGCACATCGACCTGACGATTGCCCGCCGTACGCAATATACAGAATGGATTGCTCAACACGATATTGGCCTTATCGCCATCGGTCGCAAACTTCATCGCGTATGGTATGGCCGTAGGTCGTGCCATACGGCTAAATCCGCCACGGATACCTGCAATCGACATCGCAACAGCTCCGCACAACAGCACAAGCGAGACAACATAGTAGTAGACCCCTCGCATCAGTGCCACAGGCTCCGCCTTACGACGATAGCCAACCACCAACAGAGCAATCAATGCCACCCCCGCAACGACAAGATACCAATTTTCGAGTGCAAACTGCAAAACAAGCAGTGGCGAATTTGAGTTATCGGCAAAGAATATCTCCTCGGCCGTAAATCGCTTTTGCGTATAGCGGAAGTAGACCGCATCGGCCAAATTGACCGCCACGACTATCGCGCCAACCACCACATAGTACCAAAACAGCGCATTGCAATACCACTTTCGTTCGCGCAAATGCAGTGGCACAAGCGACGCCACAATCCAGACCCCAAAGGCATAGACTATCGAGATAGTATCGAAGCGCAGACCGCCAACAAAGAGCAACGGCAACTCCGACCAACCAATCTCGCCAAAGAGTGATGCGTTGTAGAGCGCAAAAATCAGACGGCAAAGCATCAGCACCGCATAGAGCAGCACCACGCGCCACAGCGTAAGCAACGGATAGGTCTTGGCAAAGCGTCTCATATTCTATCGACCGCAGAGATTGATTTAGCAGGCTTTAAGCGACATATCGAGCGACTTAATCTGGTGGGTAAGCGCACCGACCGAGATATAATCGACACCCGTCAGGGCGTAGTCGCGTAGCGTTTCGAGCGTAATACCGCCACTCGACTCGGTTTGGCAACGGCCCGCAACCTTACGCACAGCCTCGGCCGTCATCTCGGGCGAGAAGTTGTCGAACATAATTCTATCGACACCACCCGCAGCAAATACCTCGTCGATATCCTCCAACGTACGCACCTCGCACTCGATAGGGATATTCTTGCCACGCTCGGCAAGGTAGGCCTTTGCACCCTCGACAGCCTTGCGAACACCGCCCGCAAAGTCGATATGGTTGTCCTTCAACAAAATCATATCGAAGAGGCCGATACGGTGGTTTTCGCCACCACCAATCTTCACGGCAATCTTATCGAGAACTCGCATACCGGGTGTTGTCTTACGCGTATCGAGAACCTTCGTGTGAAGGTCTTTGATGCGGTCGGCATATACTGCCGTCTGGGTTGCAACACCACTCATACGCTGCATAATGTTGAGCAGGATACGCTCGGCCTGCAACAACGACTGCAAACGACCCTCGACATAGAAGGCCACATCGCCCGGCTTTACGCGCGTACCATCTTCGATGCGCTGGTCAAGCACCACATTCGCATCGAGACGCTCCAACACGCGACGCGCAACCTCGATACCTGCAATGATACCCTCCTGCTTGCAGAGCAGACGCATACGGCCACGCTCCTCGGCAGGGATACAGCAGAGCGACGTATGGTCGCCATCGCCCAAATCCTCTTTGATTGCCAACTCAATCAGTTCGTCTACATAAGGGATATATTCGGCTTTCATAACTTTAAGCTTTTAGATTTTTCACTGTATCGACTCCTCTACTCGGCCTTGTCGCCAAACGAAGCGTGGTAGATAACACCACGGAAATTGACATCGAAGTCAAGGCGCACCGTATTGTCGGTCAAATTACCCTGGAAGTTGTGCATCGTATAGTCCTCGCGTGGCACACCACCCGACTTTGGCACAACCGAACCCATATTGAATACCCAAGCGTGGTAGAGCGGGTCGTTAGGGTCGTCGGTAGTCGAGAGCGAGAACTGCACATTCTCGACAAGGAAATCGACATCGGGCATCATCGGCACAAAGCGCACACCCTCGATTGTGATATTCATATAAGGCTCGGTAATATCGCCCTGATAGATAATCACGCTCGCATTGTCCTCGCTCACATCGCCCGAATCGGTATTGGTCGTAGTCATTACGCCATCGTAACGCTTGGTCCAAGTGGTGTTTCCCTCCGATTTGTCCATACACGACATGGCCATAACGATTGCAACAAGTGCAACCAACATCTTCAAAATCTTTTTCATTTTCATAACTTTTTTATTTCTATTATTTTTCAATTTTTGTCTAAAATTCCAATGCTACACGCGCCCCAAACGTACAAGGTCGGCCACGTTGTAGGAAGCGGTTACCCATCGATGCAAAGTAGAATACATCGTAAGGTGTCTGCGTTGCATTGCGCACCCAAGCCGACACAGCCCAACGCCTACCCTCGATGCCGAGCGAGCCACCAAGCAGTGCGTAGAAGGGTTGCGAGAGGTCGTTGGCCTCGTTCCAATAGATACGGCCTGCACCTGTACAATTAGCCTCGACCACAAATCGCTCGGCCCACGAGACCGATAACGGCACCGAATAGGTTGCACCGACCGACAACGTATGCTCGGGTGCATAGGGGATATGGTTACCCGCATAGTCCTCCGTGCCATCAACAAAGCGACGGAAGCGCGCGTTCGTATATCCATACGATGCCCAAGCGTGGAGGTTACGATGCAGTTCGGCACGCAACGAAACCTCGGCTCCGAAGCTACGCGTACGACCCGCATTGGTCATCATTCGGCCCGTAGTCTGACCCTTCGGGAAGGTGGTGAGTTGCTGGTCGAAGCACTCTATCCAGAACAACGCAACGTCGGCCGTAAATCGTGCATCGCGAGTCGAAAAATGGCCTCCCAGCTCAACATTCCAACTCTTCTCGGGGCGGTATGCCGTCAAGGCATCGACATCGATTGTCTGCGAAAGACCCATAAACTTCTTCACGCGACGCTGCAACACCTCCGAGAACATCTGCGTATTGAATCCGCCCGCCTTATAGCCCTTCGAGGCTGTCAGATACAGGCGATTGCGAGAGTCGATATCGAACTGCACCGACAACTTTGGCAACACCTCGACAAAGGTTTGCGACAACACATCGCTATCGTCGATTTGCATCGACACCTCGATTGGGGCCTTCGATGTATCGTCCGGGAAGGCTGTATATTGGCTATCGGCGCTATTGTGGTAGCGCATCGCAACACGCTCGCCATCGACACGAAGACCCAACGTAAAGAGCCAACGACCTGCACGCAGAGCCGATTGGTGGTAGAGTGCAAAGCCGAAGGTGCGGGTCGTAAAGTCGCTGCCGAGCAACAGCGAGTCGCCACCGTTACCCTCCTTATCGCCCCAACGATACACGCCTTTGTAGCCGGAATATTGGTTTACGTTGGCAAGAATCAGGCGGTCGATACCATCTTCGAGAAACTCGACCGGAGCCGACATCTTTTGGTCCTTATAGAAGAGAAACGCTCCGCACAACCACTCATAACGCGACTCACGATTGGAGCGCACCACAATATCCTCGGTGATGTCGTGCTGACGCTTTTTCTGTTGCAACGTAAAAATCGACAGCGGCAACAGGTCTTGGTCGAGGTGCATATCATCGTTGAGGTATTGGTAGGTCGTTATCGACGAGAGCGACACTCGCGGCCAATCGTAACGCACCGTAAGTCCGTCGCTCAACCCCAAACGGCGATATGAGGCCTCGTCGTTATAGCATATCGAGCCAATAAGGTCGGAAAACTCCTCCTTTGTAGCATCGGCCGCCCCAACATAGGCGTATGGATAACCACCCTGTCGCAGTGTGGTAAACGACAACGTATTGTCGATACTCAATGCTCGGCGACGATACTGCCACTTCATTCGCATATCGGCCGTATTCTCCTTGTCGCACAACGAGCCATCGTAACTATTGCGGAAGTAGCCGTCGTGGTGAGCAAATTGACCTGCAACCGAGAAGCCAAGCCCCTCGGAGAGTTTGTTGTAAACCGAAGCCGCGATGCGATAGGCATTGCGCGAGCCATATTCGCCACGCAGACGAACGCCCTGATAGCGAAGAGGCGATAGTGTATAGACATTGACTACGCCACACATCGTGTTACGACCATAGAGTGTCGATTGCGGACCTCGCAGCACCTCGATTCGCTCGATGTCGGGCAGAGCCATATCGTACATATTTTTGTCTGCAATCGGTACATTATCGACATTCATACCCACAACAGGTTGGTCGATACGCGTACCAAGACCTCGCACATATATCGACGAAGTCATACGCGAGCCATAATCGGGGATAAAGAAGTTGGGGGCTGCCGTCACAATCTCCTTGACCGACGTGATACCTTCGCGCTCAATGCGGTCGGCATCGACTATGGTCGAGGCTGCCGCCTCACGCTCTACCGCAACGCCGTGCTTGATAGCCGTAACACACACAGCATCAACCACAACCGTCGTGTCGGCACCCAACAGCACCGGCAAAGATTCGCCCCGCGCCTCAACTCCGAAGCATAAGGCCAAAATCAATGGCAGAACCACATATCGCAACGACTTCAACATATCGGGAGCAAAGATAGTAAAAAATCCTAATTAACCGAAGGTTAAAGTTTTTTGTTAAGGGCGAGGAGAGGGAGCAAATGAAAAATTAAAAGTTAAAAATTAAAAATTAAAAATTTTGGCTGGGGAGGCTGGGTTGCGCTGGGTAGAATGGGTTTGCTGGGGTGAATGGGTTTGCTGGGTAGAATGGGTTGCACTGGGTAGAATGGGTCGCGCTGTATTTCAGGCTACCCAGACTACCCAATCTACCCAGTCTACCCATTTTACCCCTAAAACAAAAAAGGCCACCCCCAGGTGACCAAAATTGATTTTAGAAGAGGCTTTGCAAGGCTCGGCGGTTTTGGCGGCGATGGGCTGTACTTGGCGTACTGCCCATTGCTGACAAAAGCGTTAGCGGAAGCAAAGACCTTATAAAATCGATTTTTACTCGACGTA
>JAGBWT010000180.1 GCA_017629615.1 Alistipes sp.
AATAAAGAAGCCCGTCTTTTGACCCTCCTCCCAATTTACGAGGAACGAATGGCCATTTTCGAGTACGACATTATCCTTCTCGGCAGAGCCCTAGAGATAGCCATCAACGGGATTGAGGTTGGCCTTAAACGGCACGGTCTGCGCACTCTTGTCGTAGACGGCCGTAATTGCACCATCAAAGACCTTGACAATAGCCTCGGCAATAGCCTGACGCGAGCGATACATACCTACCGAATGGCACTGCACCACCGCTGTCGTACCATATATATCTACCACAAGACCTGGCAACGAATCTCCCTCGCCGTGGACAAGTCGGTAGCAGGTAGTCGATGGCGAGTTGGTTACCCCAAGCGTACGACGCACATCGTAAGCCGAAGCGATACGGTCGGACCACCAAGCTGCATCGATAGCCTCTTGTTCAAACGAGAGAATACGCACAGCGATTGAGCCAATCTGGTAGTGGCCACAAGCCAGAAAATCTCCCTTATGAGAATATACATTGACTATTTCGCCCTCAATCAACGTCTCCTCGTCGCTCTCTATTCGGTCGATTGCGCCCGAAAAAATCCACGGGTGGCGACGCATCAACGACTCCTCCTTACCTCTGCGTAAAAAAATCTTTGTTGCCATAGTCTCTATATTTGGTCGATGCAAAGTTACAAAAACAGACGAGAACCCGCAACAGATTAGAAAAAACCTTGCATCGTGTGCGCTTTTTTATGGCCAAACCCTTCGCCATTCCGCAAAATCTTACTATTTTTGTGCGCAAATAAACCAAAAACGTTCTGAATTATGTTGAGTAGACGATTGCTCAGAGTTAAAGTTATCAAAGGCGTATATGCCCACCTTCAATGCGAAGCCGATAATATCACCGCATCGGAGAAGAGCCTTGTCGCCACTATTGACAAAGCATACGAATTGTATTTCCACATACTCGCTCTCGCACCCGAATTGGTACGATATGCCGAGCAACGTCAAGAGATTGCCCTCAACAAGATGTTGCCCACCTACGAGGACCTTCACCCAAATCGCAAATTTGTCGAGAATAAGGTTATCGCCCGTATCGCCGAGTGTGAGGCCATCGTAAATTTCAACGCCAAACATTCGCTCTCGTGGGCAGCCTACCCCGAACTTATCAAGGCTATCTACACGGCACTCTGCGAAGAGGAGTTCTTCAAGGCCTATATGGCATCGAGCGAGCGTTCGTGGCGCGAAGATGCACGACTTGTAGCCGACATCTATCTCAATTTGCTCGAAGAGTTCGACCACCTCGAAACCGTATTGGAGGAGCAGTCGCTGTTGTGGAGCGACGACCTCGGCTACGTTCTCACAATGGCTGCGCGCACCGTAACCTCGATGAAGGAGTCGCACGAGCAGATTAAGTTGTTGCCAAAATTCAAGAGCGACGAGGACCTCGAATTTGCAAAGAAGTTGCTTCGCGACTCAATTGTCGGATATGAGCGTAACCGCGATGTCATCGACCTCTATGCTCGTAACTGGGACGTTGAGCGTGTTGCAATGATGGACAACATCATCTTGGCGGTCGCTGTTACCGAGGCCGAGTCCTTCCCGTCGATACCTGTCAAGGTTACCCTTAACGAGTATATCGACATCGCAAAGTATTACTCTACACCATCGAGTAGCACCTTCATCAATGGTGTATTGGACAAGATTACATCGAAGATGCTCGAAGATGGCAAAATCGTAAAATCGGGCAAAGGTTTGTTGTAAATAGGTCAAAAAGAGGTTGAAAAGATTTTGAAATTTTGAACTTTCGGCAATCTTTACTACCTTTACCCAACACAATAAGATTTTTTGTTAAACAGATAAAAAACCAAAAACTATGTTTACTTTATTTCAAGCCGAAGTTACAGAGGTGGCACAAGAGGCTGCTGCCCCAGTAGCTACTCCTGCACCAGAGACTCTTGGTGAAGCTGTTCAGGTTGCAACCGAGACCGCCAGCGAGCAAGCTGTTGGTGGTATTGATTGGACTTTCTGGGCATTGATGGGTGGTATGATTCTCATCATCTGGCTCTTTATGTGGCGTCCAGAGGCAAAGCGCCGCAAGGAGATGGAGAAGTTCCGCAATTCGCTCAAAAAGGGTGACAAGATTATCACCGCCGGTGGTATCTATGGCATCATCAAGGAGGTAAAAGAGACTACTCTTCTTATCGAGGTTGATAGCAACGTAACACTCCGTATCGACAAGAATATGGTTGTTGCCGAGCCTATCGCACAGGAGAAGAAATAACGAGACGATGGCAAAGAGTTTCGTATACTACCCTACCGGAACCTGCTCGCAGGTAATCCTCACCGAAATTGAAGGCGACACAATCGCACAAGTTCAATTTATCGGCGGATGTAGTGGCAATACACAAGGCATCGCGGCATTGGTTCGTGGTATGAAGGTTGCCGATGCTATCGAGCGTCTCGAAGGCATCAACTGCGCCGGTCGTGGCACATCTTGCCCCGACCAATTAGCCAAAGCACTGCGCGAAGCATCGAAGTAACCGTAAAGGGTAGGTATCAAGTCGAGCCGAGGTTTAAGCCTCGGCTTTTCTTTTCCCCGAAAACCTCCACAACGACTTTTCGGACCAAACAACAATGCGCTTGGCACTATGGTTGTAGGTTTGCAACAAAAAAAATCTACGACTATGAAAATCAACACCGGAAAGGGCTACATATCGTTAGCCGCACTACTTGCCATTTGGTCGGTTTCGGCCGTCACATCACTCCCCGGATTGGCCATATCGCCCATTCTCGGCGATATGAACTCCATATTTCCAAAGGCCTCCGACTTGGAGATACAGATGCTCACGTCGCTACCCTCGCTGCTCATAATTCCGTTTATGCTCCTCTCTGGACACTTATCGGCCAAGAGAGGCAAACTACCGCTACTCGCTACGGGTCTGCTGATATTCTTTATCAGTGGCGTAGCCTGCTTTATAGCCAAGAGTATAGCGACGCTGATTATCGCAAGTTGCACGCTGGGCATTGGTGCGGGAATAATTGTGCCACTATCGACCGGCTTGGTCGTTGATTATTTCACGGGAGCGAAGCGAGTCAATCAGCTCGGTTACAGTTCGGCTATCAACAACCTAACACTCGTCGCAGCAACAGCTCTAACGGGCTACGTTGCCGATATAAATTGGCACCTCTCGTTTATCGTCTATCTTCTACCAGGCGTCTCGTTGATTATGATTTTGGCTCTACGCAACACATCGCCTGCACCAGAGCCACAAGATAGCGACCAGCTGAAACAGCAGAACATCAACCTCAAACACCTTGCGCTACTCACGTTGTTTTACTTTGTCATCACTTTCGTTTCGCTTGTCGTGACATTCGACCTTGCATTTCTATTCGAGAAGTACCATATCGAGCAATCGCTATCGGGAGTTGCAATCTCCATCTTCTTCCTTTCGATTATGCTGCCGGGATTGTTTCTCAATCGCTTAATAGGCATAATGCGAGGCTTTACGAACATCATCGCTCTTGCGCTGTTGGCAATCGGTCTTTTCGTCATCGCTTGGTCACACGACGCTCCATTGTCGATTCTCGGAGCCGCACTCGCAGGTCTTGGTTATGGCGTGATGCAGCCTATCATCTACGACAAGGCAGCCATCATCGCACCGCCTCGATTGGCCACAAAGGCCTTGGCGATAGTTATGTCGGCCAACTATCTCGCCATCATACTCTGTCCTTTTATCGTTGATGCAGCTCGCTACCTACTCCACGACCAGAGCAAAACCTTCCCATTTATGTTCAATGGTATTGTTGCCGTAGCGACACTTATCATCGCCCTACTTTGGCGCAACAATTTTGTACTCGGACTCGATAATTCGTACTACACCGAGCGCAAGTAGCCACTTTTTGGCTATCTTTGCGGTATGAATCGCTACATTGAGATATTTGCATCACTCGGTCAGGCACTTACCAACTTCGGTAACGAGGCCCGTTCGCGTGCCGTAATAGCCGAAGCGGAGTCCGAAAACGGTTGGTTTACCGCAACCGACATCTGTCGCGCCATCGAGGCTATTCGTGTGCAGATGCTCAACCCCAACCTCTTGCGAGAGTGGCTTGATGCCTACAAAGTTGAGCCACACGCACCCAAGCGCAGCGGTCTTATCCTCGCCGGAAACATACCTGCCGTCGGCTTTTTCGACCTGCTCTGCGTCGTTGCAAGCGGCAATACGGCCCTTGTAAAACTTTCATCGAAGGACCGCGTTGTAATGCGTTACATCATATCGCTCTTGCAACAAATTGAGCCAAACATCGCTATCGAGGAGTGGGACGCAGCGACTACGGTCGATGCTATTATAGCGACAGGCGGAGAGAGCGCTAACCTCCATTTTCGCACCACCTACAACGCTATACCCCACCTCCTGCGAGGTAGCCGCCACTCGGTTGCCATAATCAGAGGCGATGAGGGCGAAAGCCAACTCTCGAAACTCGCAACCGACATCTTCGCCTATTCGGGGCTTGGGTGTCGCAACGTTTCGCTCATATTTGCGCCCGAAGGTTACAACCTCACAATTACACCGCCCGACCTTTGTCGTGGCTACCGCAACAACTATCGCCAAACGCGCGCATTGCTTACGATGCGTGGCGAGAGATTTATCGACCTCGGCTCGGCCGTTATGGTTGAGTGCGAAGCCTCGTTCCCGCGCGAAATCAGCCGCATAAATATCGCTCGTTACAACTCGCTCGACGAAGTTGAGCAGTGGCTTGAAGCCAACGACAGGCTATTGCAATGTGTCGTCGGCTCACGTCTCAACCACCCACGAGGCGTCGAATTCGGTCAGGCGCAATATCCTCGATTGGTAGACTATGCCGATGGCGTCGATGTTATGGAATTTTTACTATCTTTGCATTAAACTTAATTGCATAAACCAATGAAAAAACTACTCTTTACACTCTGCGCACTCCTCTTCTTGGGCAGCGCAGTTGCACAACCACCAATGGGACAACATTCGGGTCACGGCGGTCCGGGCCAAAAGAAGAGCCCTGCCGAGCGAATTGCCCACATCACCAAAGAGTTGGGCCTCACTGCCGAGCAAGCCGACAAATTTGCCCCTATCTACCTCGCCTATCAGAACGACGTGCGCAACATTCGCAAGGATTTGAAGAAGTTGATGGACTCGTACAAAGGTCAGGATATTGACGAAAAGGTCGCATTCAAACTTGTTATGGCGCAGCTTACGGCCGATGCCGATATTATCGCCTGCAAAAAGGAGCATATGCGCGTCTTTAAGAACTATCTTACTCCCGAACAGATGTCCAAGATTTTCATCGTCGAGAAGCACCGCCCACAGCGTCAGCCTCGACCACAAGGCGACAAACCAGCCGAGAACAGATAGTGTTATATGCAACAAAAAAACGCGTTCCAAAGAGTTGGAACGCGTTTTTCGCACTATATATCGTGCGACAATGCAGGAGGCACACAACAACTAACATCGTAGTCGCCCCAACGCTCTGCAACCGAATCGAGCGTAGCGTGAAGTTCTGCAATATCGGTCAGCGTCACAAGGCGCATACGCGTATCCTTAAAGTTGGGCAGACCCTTAAAGTAGTTCGACAAATGGCGGCGCATCTCAAATACTCCAACCTTCTCGCCCTTTATCTCGACCGACTTATCGAGGTGCTCTTTGGCAATAGCGACTCGCTCTATAACCGACGGTTGTGGTAGGAGTTCGCCCGTCGTAAGATAGTGGCGCACCTCGCGGAAAATCCACGGACGGCCATAGGTTGCACGCCCAATCATCACTCCATCAACCCCATAGCGGTCGAACATCGCTTTGGCCTTCTCGGCCGAATCGACATCACCATTACCGATAATCGGGATATGAATCGACGGGTTATTCTTTATTTTACCTATCAACGTCCAATCGGCCTCGCCCTTATACATCTGACAGCGCGTACGGCCGTGAATCGTAAGGGCTGCAATACCTACATCTTGAAGTCGGAGTGCAATCTCCTCGATATTCTTCGACTCCTCGTCCCAGCCCAAGCGCGTCTTAACGGTAACTGGTTTCTTAACGGCCTCGACAATCTGGCGCGTCATCTCAACCATTAGTGGCACATCGCGCATCATACCCGAACCTGCTCCACGGCCTGCAATCTTTCGCATCGGGCAGCCGAAATTTATATCGATAACATCGGGATTTGCAGCCTCGGCAATACGAGCAGCCTCGACCATCGGCTCGATTTGATTGCCATAGATTTGGATTGCAACAGGGCGCTCAAAATCGGATATATTGAGTTTGGCTCGCGACTTCCACGCATCGCGTATCAGGCCGTCCGACGAGATAAACTCGGTGGTAACCATATCGGCACCAAAACGTTTACACATATATCGGAACGACGGGTCGGTAACGTCCTCCATAGGGGCGAGCATCAACGCTTGCTCACGAATCTCCACATCGCCTATCTTCATAAATCGCGTTTTTTATAGAGTTGATACGAATTTACAATATTCTGCCATAGTATATATGCCGTAGGCGCTACACACGACAACGGGTTGAGAAACGATTGTGCCAACCAAACTGCCAAAACCGTATTTTTCTGGCCCAACGACTGGCCGCCCGCCACAACATCGCCCCAACGACGACCTATGAGGCGACCCAGAGCAAATTGCACCACGCAAATCACACCGGCAATAGTGGCCAACAACAACTCGGTACGACTTTCGACCGTGCCGGCATCGATAATAAAGGCTGTTGTGCGACCAACTATTATCGTTAGCGACACCAACCAAACATAGAACGACAATCGGCCGTGGTCGGCAAACCATCGAGCAGCTCGCGGAATTGCCAATCGACAGAACTGACCTGCAACGAACGGAGCCAAAAGCAACGGTGCCACCCTCGACAAAATCTGCCATAGCGTACACTCGCCATTACCCGTAAGGCTCAACACGGTTGGAGCAACAAGGGCAGTCGCGAGGTTGCAGACGAGGCTATATGTTGCCATATTCTCGATATTTGCACCCAACATTCCACCAATCACAACGGCCGCCATAGCGATTGGCGCAAGCGAACAAATCATCGCACCTTGTGCAAGGGTCGTATCGACGGGGCGCAGGAGCAGATACAACGCCACAGCCAGGGTTATCTGCGACACAAACAGCCACAGATGCATCATACTCAACCGCATACGACGCACATCAACACGGCAATAGGTAAAGAAGAGCATCACAAATATCAACGTTGGAGTCAATATCTGCCCACTCCACTCATCGACCGCCACAATTTGACGACAAAACAACGCCCCGACAGCCATACCAAGAGGCATAGCTGCCGTACGCATCGTATGTGATGAAATGTGCATATCCACGATTGCTTTTTAGGATTGCGTAGCCTTATTACTCAATACCGTTAAAGAAATATGGTGCGTAGTTCCACTGTTCGTGGTCGTAGAGTTTACGCAAGATGTGCATACGTCTTGCAAAGTCGGAGTAATCCTTGCGCGGATACGACCAACCTACCTCCGATATGGCCGCCAAACGAGGCAAAAGCATATGTTGAACGTGGTCGAAGGTCGAGATATACTCCGTCCAAAGATTAACCTGAACGCCTTTAATAAAACCTCTCTCCACCTCGTTGAGGCCCTCATACGGGTCAAACGAATAGGTGCGTGCAAGAGGTATAGGACGACGACCATTACCGAGTGGCTCTTTGTTGGCCACAGGGTCGGAGGTCTGATAATAGTCGATATAGCAATAGGTATTTGGTGTCATTATCACATCGTTACCCAGCTTTGCCGCCGCAATGCCGCCCTTTGTTCCACGCCACGACATAATTGTTGCACTCTGCGTGATACCACCTTGAAGAATCTCGTCCCAACCGATAATATTGCGACCTCGTTCGTTGAGCCAACGCTCCATTCGTTGCATAAAGTAGCTCTGCAACTGATGTTCATCTTTCAAGCCCTCGTCGGCAATACGCTTTTGGCAAGCAGCGCACAACTTCCAAGCATCTTTCGGACACTCATCACCGCCAATATGGATATATTTCGACGGGAAAAGGTCCAAGACCTCGGTCAATACATTTTCGAGAAATTCAAATGTACTCTCCTTGCCGGCACAAAATACCTCCTTGCTTATACCCCACGTTGTACGCACCTCGTATGGGCCGCCCGTACAGCCAAGATGTGGATATGTTGCAAGAGCCGCGACTGCGTGTCCCGGCATTTCGATTTCGGGGATAACATCGATATAGCGCTCGGTAGCATAACGTACGACCTCACGCACCTCGTCTTGTGTAAATATTCCGCCATAAGGCTTACCGTCATAGGTAGTCGATTGACGATATTTGCCGACAAGTGTCTCCTTGCGATATGCTCCGATTTGCGACAACTCGGGATAGCGCTTGATTTCGATACGCCAGCCCTGGTCCTCGGTAAGATGCCAATGCAAACGGTTGATTTTGTGGAGTGCGAGAATGTCGATATACTGCTTAACCTCATCGACCGTAAACTTGTGACGACACACATCGAGCATCGCTCCTCGATAGCCGAAATGAGGTTTATCGGCAATCTTCATTGCTGCTATGGCCAACCCCTTGCCGCTCTTATTTGATGCAGCTACAATCTGACGCAGACTCTGCAAACCATAGAATACAGCCGACTCCGAGCCACCTTTTATCACTATTCGCTGTGGCGCAATATGCAAGGTATACTCCTCTGTGGCCAACTTGCTATCGACTGCGAGGTTGATAGCGCCCTTACGATGGGCTGCACAACGTATTTTCAACTTACCACCCACAAAGCCATCTACATAATCGGCAAAAATGGTAGCAGGCGCAACCAAATCTTTCGTCTCGACATATATCGGCGTACGCGACGAAAGGATAAACTCTCCACTCTCCATTTCGCAAACAAGCGGACGAGGAACAACTACCGAAGCAACGTCGGCCTTTGCAGTCAAACAAGCAACCAACAAAGTTGCAATAAACAACACTACACGTTTCATATCATCTATCTATTTGGTTTATCATTCAGAAAATCGACAACTCCACGCATCAACTCATTGCGAGTTTCGGCACCGGTCACCCCCTCAAAAGGAAATCCCATAACAACTACCGCCCCACTGCCTCGATAGCCGACAGCAGCACAAAGACCACTATCTTCGTATCGCATAAGTGGATAAGCACCCTCTCCAACAGGCATCAGGGCATCGACCGAATTTATGGCATAATGGTCGGGCGAATATTGGGCCGACAGTTTATAGTCGGATTGTGGAAGCGTCACTGATAATCGACTACGAGTGGTCACAGTGTAGGAGCGGGTTGCCATATTCGTAACCAACGACAAGTGCAGCACCTCTTTGGCAAACCGCTCGTCGGTTTTGGTCGCCCCGACCGACTCAAACAAATCGGTTGCGACGTATGCTCCCGAGACCATCATTGCACCTCCGCCTGCAATATATGCCTCGACAGCAGATTGCATAGCAGGGGTAAAACAACGATACTTAATCTCCGCAAAGTCGCGCCCTGCCTCTGTTGCTCGCTGCTTTCCAAGCACCAAATCGACAAAGTCGTAATCGGCAAGCGACACATCTCCACGCTCAACCGATAGAGCCGAAGCCGACACAAACGAATAGCCACACTCAACCATAGAGTGGCCGTGCAATGCAGGATAGTCGAAAGCGTTACCACCAACTATACCACCCTCGTAGTTATTATGCGATGCACCAAAGGCCATATATTCGTTACGCAAGCGACGTTTTGAGGCGTCGTGAATACGCTGCTCGCCAACAAAAGCCACATCGCGCAAATAAGCCACACCACTATCGAACTCGTTGTGAAATCCATCGGACCTCATTGCCGGAGCCGCAACGCGATTAAAGCCATTGACAATCAATGCACAAGGAGCATCGTCGGACACAAGGCAAGCCGAAAGTGTTTCGCTCGGGAAACTCTCTCCTCCGTCATTTATGGCGCATACACGATAGCCATATACAACACCGCGCTCCTGCTGAACCAGAAGAGTTGTATCCTTAACAACTACTCCGCCATCAAAACCCTTGTCTCCACGACGAGTATAGACCACGTAGGCAGTTGGTCGCGCCGATGCTTCGAGCGAGTCCACCATTGGCGACCACGACAATCGAACAGCACCACCCTCACGCTTTGCCGAGAATGCCTCGACAGGCAATGGCGCAACACACTAAGGGCGATTATATTGTGCCGACAAATAGCGCAACACAGCCTTATAAATAGCCCTCGATACGGTAAATTTGAACATCGGGTCGCTACCAAGACGCATATCTGCCTGGTTTTGATGCGACAGCAGTTCGAGCAACATCGCAGGTACCGACGGCACTCGCGCCTCGAAATAGGAGCGATTCCACATACCGCGTCGCGACCAATCGCTATCGTGACTACGACGCACATCGGCTACAATTTGCGACATAACCATATCGGTCAGGTCGCGCGAATGAGTGCGTTTTTCTCCATCTTCAAAGCGACCCTTATCGAGTTTGGTGTAGTAAATACCGAGCGTACCGATTGTTGCATCGTTGTCGGTAACTCCCGCATCGGAGTGAAATGCCAACGACATATCGATAGGCACACCAAGGCCATCTCTCTTCGACAAACGATTAGAACCACCCATCAGGGCATTAACCCATTCGCCTCGCGACTTATAGTCGTCCTTATAGTCGTCGCTATTGCTGTGCTGATTATATACCTCTTCGGAGAAACCGGCCCACTGCAACCAATAGCGCGCCCCCTCGCAATAGCGTGGCATACCACTAACTATCGGAGTATAGTCGCCACCTGCAACCTGCAACGAGTCACATACCGTACGGGCTATATTACCCATACCGCCACCTATCTTCACCGCATCGGCCGACACTATTCGGCCCTTTTTTGCCGAGAGATTAGAGAGTGTAACAACCTCGTAGTTACGACCCGACTCAAAATGGTAGGTTCCGACATAGACCCAAGTTCCGCCTCCGATACGCTGATTAACTCTCACACGACTCGCACCGCCCGAATGGTTTATGGTATAGAGAGCGTCGGAGGCACTCTCCGCAAACGAACAATATGACACATAGACTGCATATTCGCCCGACTTTGGAAATTCGACGCTCCAAATGGCTCGGCTCACCTGCCTACCATTATCAACCGTCGTTGCAAAGCGGCTCGTTCCATCGGCAAAAGGATTTTCGCCCGAAACATAAACGCTCTTACGATGAGCAAAACCGCGATTATGGGTCTGCCACGAACGCAACCCCACACCCTCGACATATCTCGAAAGCGAATCTACCGACTCGCGGTCATTGTCGGCAATAAGTTCTATATCCTGAAAGTCGCGCTCACGAGGCAGCAACACCGTTGCTCCTGCCGATTCAAGCATCGGAACAAGGTATGGCAACACATAACTCTGGGTAAAGAGGTCCTCAACCGTCTGCCACAATAGTGGTCTTTGCCAGCGCCAACCGTTGCTCTTATTGTCGAAGTAGCGGCCGTGACTCTGCCATATCGCAATATGGCGACCTTCGAGACCTTTGGTCGAGGCGAATGGTCGCTCACGACGAACAAGCGCTCCACCCTCGGCTCTATTTGTAAAGGGCTTTATGCCCCTACGCGACGAACGATAATAGAGCGGAATATTCGAGGCAATATTCGACCCATCGGCCATCACCTCTATCTTGTGACGACGCAGGTCGGCAGGTAAAAGAGAGCGCAACGAGTCGTAGAGTGCCACCAAGTTATCTTCGCGCACCGGATAGTACGACATCGGTACCGATGCCGATATAACCACTCGCCCACCCTTTACCGCAGCACTCTCAACCTTCACAGGGCAACGCGACACTTCGGTTTGAGCGATACGTGTCAGTTGCTCCGAAATACGGTCGCACACCTCGGGTGGCAATTGCCGACCAAAGGCGTGCGTCGATAGAATAATCAGTGCTACAATTAGGGTTGCTATATACCTAACTACAAGTTTCATCGAATAGGCGGTTTCTTCTCTTGTGCGGCTATTTCACACGTTTCAAAACATCGAGCAACAACAGCCAAAACTTCTCAACCGTAGCTATCTTTATACGCTCGTCGGGCGAATGAACACCTCGCAATGTCGGGCCAAACGAGACCATCTCCAACCACGGATATTTCTCCAAGAACAGACCGCACTCCAAACCTGCGTGGATAGCACGCACCTTTGCCTCCGAGCCAAAGAGGTCGCGATGCGAAGCACAACACACCTCCAAAAGTTGCGATTCGGGATTAGGCGCCCAGCCAGGATAGCCGTCGGAGTGGAGAACTTTCGCTCCTGCAAGTGCAAACACCGATGCCACCGACTCTCGCGCATAGAGTTTAGCACTCTCAACCGACGAGCGTTGCGATGTTGTCACGACAATCTTATTGCGACCCTCAAATTTCACCGATGCCAAATTGGTCGAAGTCTCAACCAAGCCCTCCAAAGCAGCCGACATAGCCAGCACTCCGTTTGGAAGACCGACAAGAGCGCGAAGCAATGCCTTTTGGCTCTTTTGATTTATCACATCGGCACCCTCGCACTTTGCTATTGCGAATTTCATATTTGGCTCGGTAATTCTATACTCGTCAGCCACTGCCACAGCAAACGCCTTGGCCAGAGCCTCAAATTCGGAGGCCTTCGACTTTGGCACGGCAACGACTGCATTCGCCTCGCGAGGAATGGCGTTGCGAAGATTGCCACCATCAAATTGGCTTAAACGTAATTCGCAGTTCTCTTCGGCAAGCAACAACAGACGCGCGAGCAGTTTATTGGAGTTGGCCCTACCCTTATCAATATCGTCGCCCGAGTGGCCACCACACAGACCCGAGAAGGCAATACGATAGAAGCACATATCACCACCAACCGCTTCTCGACGATAGCGGAATGTTGCAAGCGTATCTACTCCACCGGCACAACCAATAAAGATTTCGCCATCGTCTTCCGAATCGAGATTTATCAGATAGCGGCCCGTAACCATATCTTTACCGAGGTTAAATGCACCCGTAAGTCCCGTCTCCTCATCAACCGTAAAGAGGGCCTCTATCGGGCCGTGTTCGATTGATGGGTCTATCAGAACAGCCAAAGCAGCAGCCATACATATACCGCAATCGGCTCCCAACGTCGTACCACAAGCCTTAACCCAACCATCTTCGATGCGAGTCTTGATTGGGTCGTGCATAAAGTCGTGCTGCACGTCCGAATTTTTCTCGCACACCATATCCATATGCGATTGCAAAATCACGGTAGGCGCATCTTCGTAGCCAACAGTTGCACCCTTGCGGATAACGACATTACCCACCTCATCGCTCTTATATTCGAGGTTGTGCTGCTTGGCAAAATCTATCAGCCAAGCTACTATCTTCTCTTCGTGTTTCGACGGACGCGGCACTCGCGTAATATCGTCGAATATGCCCCACACAAGGGCCGGTTTCAAATCTCTTATATTCATCTTCTAACTTTTTAGTCTTTGTAAATCAAAACAGCAGCCGTAGCCGAGACGCCTCGCTCCTCGCCCTCAAAACCAAGTCGCTCGGTCGTTGTAGCCTTTACCGAAACGCAATCGACATCGATACCGACAACACGAGCCATCTCCTCGCGCATCGCATCGATATATGGGCGCAATTTCGGACGTTGCATCGCTATCGTTGAGTCGATATTACCGATGCTGTAACCCTTCTCGGCAAGCAATCTAACTACTCGGGCAAGCAACACTCGCGAGTCAATACCCTTAAACTCGGCCGATGTATCTGGAAAGTGTTTGCCAATATCGCCCAAAGCGGCAGCACCAAGCATCGCATCACACACGGCGTGAATCAACACATCGCCGTCGGAGTGAGCCACACAGCCTTTGGTATGGGGAATTTCAACACCACCAAGCACCAGACGCAACCCCTCATCGAGCGCGTGAACATCGTAGCCGTAACCTATTCTGAATTTCATATTCGCAACATTTTACATTCTACGGCAAAGTTACTAAAATTTTCGGTTAAAAACTACTTTTGCAGACTATATAGCGAACCTATATAACGCATCACCCACTCGCGCGCGACTATCGCCACCCGAGCCTCTCCCGTAGAGGGCCTAACAAAGACCTCAACAGCCCACTCCTCCTGCTCATATTCGACCGTAAATAGCAGACGCCACCACCCGCCCTCTACCTCACTCGACGAGTAGTTTTGCACCGACAAAGTGGCGCTAACGGTATAAATCACATAGCTAACCGCCTCGATAGGCAGATGCAGAGTCACGTTATCGCCATCGAGCGCCATCGACAGGTTGTAGGCATAGACATCGCGTGTTGTACCGAGCGACGGATTTTGCATCGTCGTAGGCCGAAATACCCACTTACGCGATGCAAGGAGTGAGTCAATCTTAACGGCAAGTTGCTCCTCGTTGTCAAGGCGATGCTCTGCCGCCCTATTTGCAGCCGAAATCACAAAGGTCGCAAGACTCAACAGAAGCATTGCGACCAAACAAGATAATTTGCGCATCGATATTAGTTTTGGCCTATAATCGAACCATCATACTCAACATCGGGATACCAGGGCGAAGATATGGTCAGGGTGGCTGTACCCGACGAGGAGTATATCGCAAGCGAGAATTGGTAGTCGGTTGCCGAAAAGAGCGATGTCGTAAATGTCACAAGCCAGCCGTCGCGAGTCTGCTCGGTCACATAGCGCGACACCGAGGGAAGCGTATAGTTGAACATCACATAATAGTATGGAGGTGTCACACCTTTAATATATGGTAGGCATATATCAACCTCATCGCCCCACACCGACAGCTCAAAATTGGGATTATTGAGCAAGCGGACCGAACCTGCCGGCTCTTGCTGAATATTTTGCGGTATAAACTTAAAATTACGAGCAAGAACTATCGAATCCACAAAACGCTCATATTCGGCCAATCGTTCGGCACGTCTTGCCTCTCGCTGTTTATGTCGCTCTTCGCGTTGCTCGGCTTTAATCGACTTGGTGGCCGCAGTGGCACCTACACTCTTCGATGATTGCGTATAACCGACAACACACAACGCTGTCGCCAATACCGCAATGACAATAAATAGTAATATTCGTTTCATAGGCGTATGATTTGTTTACGAACAGTCCGTAGCAAAGCACGCGCCAAAGCCCCCAACGAAGCACAAAAACAGAGGCGGAGGAGCAAAAGCCCCTCCGCCTCAACAGAGACTACACAGCGCTACTACTTTTTAGCGTAGGTATAGTCGTAGTCCTTTGTAAGAGTAGACGACGAATAGACGTTACCAAAGCTGTCGACAGCCTCGACACGAATCTTGGCCGACGTATTCTGTATCGTATACTTATACATATGGTGACAAGTAGTCAAATAGCTACTACGATTACCTCCCACAGCCGAATTTCCACGACCGACAACGCCCGTATGCAAGCCGATAGCCCACCAGTCCTGGCTCGACGATGTCGACGGCTTACAAGGGCTGCTCTCGCTTGCACCATAAGCAGGCGAATCGTTCTTGGCTGTAATCTTGGTCATATTACCCTTATAGACATCGTTCTCATAAACCTTGATAGTCCAATCCGACGCACCATTAAAGACATTGGCAAGCAATACACCGCTACCGTGTTGGAGCTGGATATAGTCATACTTACCGCCACAACGCAAGTTACCAGGATAGAGGCGCATCTGGAAGTCGGTGCTATTCATACCGGCATTGACGCCCTTGTAGTACCAATTAGTCATCGTTGTACCATCGATTTCGTAGACTGCATAGCCATTAGGGCAACCGTCGCCGTTAATCTTCGACCACCACCAGCAACCACAAACCGCTGCGTGAATGTGCTCATACACTCCACTTGCTTTAGTCGGTTCATTACGCATATAGTGGGTATGACCCGACATAATGTGTGCCGACTTATACTTTGTAAGCAACGAAATCACGTTCTGCACATTCTTGTTGTTAGGATAACTTGCAAACGGAATGTGAACACAGATGATAACCATCTTTGTTGTTGGAACACACGCCAAATCCTGTTTGAGCCAGTTGTATTGGTCGTCGGTAAACATCATCGTATAGTTAGCAGCATCGGTACTTGAGTTCCACTGCATATTACGCATACATACGATATGTACATCACCACGATTCCACGAATAGTCGATAGGACCAAATGCCTTCTCAAATTCACGCTGTGCCTTGATGTTGTAGGTACTGCTGGTATCATCGGCAGAGATTGCCTGGCCCGACTTGAAGAAGGTATAGTCGTGGTTACCCATAGTCTGGAATACAGGGATACCAATATTACTCTTGGCCATATAGCCACGCATCTTGGTCATCTGCGAAACACTATTACGGCTACCCTCGGAGTATACCACATCACCCAACGTCACACCATAGCAAGGATACGACTTACCAGCCACGTGCGACTTAACATCAGGCACGCACTCATTGTTAAAGCGGCTACTCTGTGTATCATCCTTACATTGTGGGTCGGCAAAGCACAACAGACCAAACTTCTTCTCCGCGCCACCGCTCAACTTGGTCAATGTAAAGTCGTAGCGTTTTTGCGATTTATTGTAGCGGGTGAAGAATGCAGGTTGGCCATAGCTATTGATTGGAACCTCGTACTCCGCAGGCACCGAATAGTAGATGTACCAAGCATCGTCGTTTGGCTCAAACGAGTAGTAACCATTGCCGCTCGTCTTGACAACCGTATATCCATCACTTACAGCAACGTTTGCAATCGGAGTACCATCGGCATCTTTGACATAACCCGAAACCACGTTGCCAACAATAGCCGAGGTCGATGTAAGCAAAATATCATCGACACAGAAGCGCGATTGGCTTGCAGCGCCAGAGCGAATGGTAATCTTATCGCCAGGGGCAACCGAAGCAAATTGAACTTTGCACTCCTGCCAGCCAGGGATATTGCGCTGACCACCGATTGTCACCTGCTTCGAATCCTTGACCGTTCCTGCTCCATCGAGCAACTCAACATAGACATAAGATGTCTGGTCATTCGCTACATTATCGACAAATGGACAAGCCTTGAATGTCACATCAACAACCGAAGCGCTACTCGACAAGTTGAGAATCGGAGGCGTAGTAATCGAACCGGCAGCCGAAGCCGTACCAAGCTTCAAATAACCAGGACGCGAGTGAGCCTTTGAACTTGTCCAATCGCTCATTCCGAAGAGCGTACGCACCTCTGACGAATAGGTCGTAAGCTGGCTGGCATCGGAGGTTGGCGTAACTGTCATACTAACCGAAATAGCTTCGGACAGTACACCCGGTTTATAGGTTGCAGGTGAGTTGATATTGAGTTTCACACTCGCAGCCATATTCATATAGTCACCACCCCAGCAAACGCTGTCGAAACTCTCATACAACACTTGATTTGCAACAGGTGCAGGAATATCGTTTGTACGAACTGCCAATGGTCGCGACACATTACCCGCCAAATCGGTTACCGTAGCATAGTAGGTACGACTCGCGTCGAGATATGGGAATGTAAATCGAGTTGGCCACGATGCTACATAGCCCGTTGTTGCATAGGTCAATGTATAGGACTGATAGAGGTCGGTGCAAGATGAATCCTTGTAGAGCGATACGGTATATTTGCGCGTCGCCTGCTCCATCTCATTCCACTCGATGGTTACAGCATAAGGAGTAGCCGCAACCTGCTTAACCTCCGGAATATTGGAATTAACATCTCCGTCGTATTTCACAAACTCAACCTTGATATCGTCGAGGTGGAAACGATTGTTCTTGCTCGAAACATTAGCAGCATCGGCACAAACCACAATACGCGAAGTTGGCGTTACGCCACTCAACTCAACCGTATAGGTATGCCAATCCAAATCTTTCTCAATCTCCAAGCTCTGTTTTGCAAGTTGGGTCGAAGAGGTTATACGGCGGTGATGATTTGCCGCATCGTTGTTATTTACCGTGCAATTATCCAAAGCCATTACAGCCACATTGAGATAATCGTCAGGACCTGTTGTACCATAAGCCGCAGCCTTGAAACTTACACGAACGGTTGCCTTACCAAGCAACTGAATAAGCTCCGGAGTTGCGATACCCGCACGAACAGCCGTTGCCGAAATCTTGACATATCCAGGACGAGCCAACACCGTCGATGAGGTGCCAGAGGTGCCATCATCGGCCGAATTACGCCAATAAGCCCAATCCTCCAAACCAAGACTTTTGAGCAACGAATTGAGTTTGTAGGTCGTAAAGAGGTTCTGCTCGCGGTCGCGCTTTGTGTACTTGTAGCTTGTTTGCGAAGCCGAGCGGAAGTCGCCCCACGCAGTTGCCGCAGCTATATCAGTAACCTTCGAATAGTCGTATGCCACATAACCTGCCGCCTGTGTTGTAAGGTCGCCATTCCATACCAATTTACCAAAGTTCTGATATACCAAAACGTCGCCGTCCTGCTGTGCCATACCGACAATCTCGCTACAATCGGTCGGAGGTGTCGAAACCACCAACATATCCGAGGTCTTCGATTTCGTAAGATTCTTAACCTTTACTTTGTAGGTTGTATTTGGAGTCAGACCCGAGAATACCCAACGTGGTGGGCAAGTTGGATTGCTTGCCGAATATGGGAAGAGTGCATTGTTGGTTACACACAAATCGTCATTTGGCTGCCAAGCCAACAAAAGCTGATTGCGCTCATCGTAGAGATAGATTTCGTAGTCATCTGCTGCATCGACCGAATAGTCGGCAGGGAAGCCGTTGCACGACCAAGCGATAGAGATGGTGGTATCGGTTGCTCTTATCATACGCACCGAAACAGCAGCCGCATCGGCCGTAAACATATACTTGCCATTATCGAGAGCGCTGGCCGAATCAACCTTCTCGAAGGTCTCTATCGAGAGTGGGAAGTTGTAGATACAACCAGGCTTAAATGTCTTGGTCGGCTTACGACAGAATGTATATGTACCCTTGTTGGTTACAACGTCGTAGTAGACCTTGCCTTCGAGTGCGGTAAAATCGAGTGGAGCAATCAAAGCCCAACCATCGTTCGACACACCCTTTGCAGGCTCGGCATAATTGAGCGTCACGTTACGCTTATTGAGTGGGCCAAGTTCGCGTTTTTCGAGGTCGATAGTACCAAGACCCGACAAGTAACCGTCCTCGACACGCATCGTTACCGACGAAATATACTCGTCGGCGCCAACAGTGATAAGGAAGCGGGCGATAGTTGCAACGGTGCTGAAACCGAACTCCGAAGCATCTTCGCTCTCACCAATCATAATGTTGCGGCTGTTTACGTCCACATCGGAGTTGGTCGTATAGACCTGAATGTTCGGGAGCGTAACCTTCGCCGTCGCGCCATCGATTGTTGCCGCATTGGCAGGATAGACAGCATACATCTGCTTCGACTTCGAGATAATCGAGCCAACAAATGTACCGTTAGCAGTTTTAGAACCCGACTTCAACTTAAATGGAGCCGAAGCCGAAAGGTCGGTAACCATAATCTCGTCACCGGCACTCCACAACATCTGGATAGAGCCATCGGCATTGGTTACAGCCGATGTTCGGGAATCGGCTTTGCCGATTTTGGCATTGATAGTCGAGACACCGATGCCATTAGCATAATCCAACTCTTCACTAACGCGTGAGCAGGCAACTGTTGCGAGCAACACGCACAAAACGGATAATAATGTAATCTTTCTCATTCTTGCACACGTTTTACCAGGCACCGCCCTCGTTTTCATACTTCAAATCTTCATCAGGGTTTCCCGACTGAAAGAACCCCTTTTCTAATTCCACCTCAACAAGTTTAAGGATTGGAAATCTGTAATAAGTCATAGTTTATAGTTTTTTTGGTTTTTAGTTTATCTACACTTTATTTGGCAAATATACCTATTTTTAATTAACTTTGCAAAAAATTGAACCACAACAACGCAATAAATATGAAAAAAGCATTAGTATTCCCGGGACAAGGCTCTCAATTTACCGGTATGGGCATCGAGTTGTACAACAACTCCACCACTGCAAAAGAGATGTTTGAAGCCGCAAACGAGATTCTCGGTTTTCGCATTACAGATATTATGTTTGAAGGCTCGGCCGACGACCTAAAACAAACCAACGTAACACAACCTGCCGTATTTTTGCACTCGGTCATACTCGCCAAGACACTCGGACTCACCCCCGCAGCAACCGCAGGTCACTCGCTCGGCGAGTTTTCGGCACTCGTAGCAGCAGGTGCTCTATCGTTTGAGGAGGGCTTGCAATTAGTTGCAAAGCGCGCAAATGCAATGCAAAAGGCCTGCGAAGCAACAACCGGAACAATGGCTGCCGTTATTGCACTACCCGACGATGTTACGGAGCGCGTCTGCGCATCAATCAACGGCATTGTCGTTCCGGCCAACTACAACAGCCCGGGCCAGCTCGTAATATCGGGAGCGACCGAAGCCGTAAACGAGGCCTGCAAACAACTCAAAGAGGCCGGAGCGCGTCGCGCACTCGTTCTGCCCGTTGGCGGAGCGTTCCACTCGCCACTTATGGAGCCTGCTCGCGCCGAATTGGAGCAAGCCATTGCCGAAGCGCAATTCCACACTCCGATTTGCCCGATATACCAAAATGTAGACGCCCTACCTCACACCGACCCGCAAGAGATTAAGGCTAACTTGATTGCCCAACTCACCGCACCTGTCCGCTGGACGCAAATCATACAGAATATGGTTGCCGACGGTTTCGACTCATTTACCGAACTTGGCCCGGGCTGCGTATTGCAAGGTCTTATTCGCAAAATCAATTCTGCGGCAGAGGTCGATTCAAAGGCCAATCTTTAATATTTTTCAATATTTTTGTAAAAAATTAAATAAGGAGTGGATATTTTCACTC
>JAGBWT010000181.1 GCA_017629615.1 Alistipes sp.
TCGGAATATCGGAGGCAGAATCCTCGACCTCGGGCAGTGTCGCCCAATGGTTGTTGAGGTCGGTAAAGGTCTCGTGGAAGAGGGCGTTGGTCGAGGTGTTGTAGTATTTTTTGAGGCCGAAATATGTTGTGGCAAAGACATAAGGGTTGCGCACGGCATAATTTACGACCTTATCCCAAATATTCTCGTCGTATTTTGTGTCGGCATAGGCGGTTATCTGGTAGCCGAGGTGGTAGTGGTCGGGGACAAAATCTTTGAACGAGCCACAGAACCACTTGTCGTTGTTGCGTCGGCGCAGTATCTCGTTACCTATGGCGCGATAGTGCATCGTGAAAGATGGTTGCAGGGCGCGACCATACGACGACATTGCCGTCTCCGACAATACGGCATCGCCCTCCATACCCCACAGCGGCATAAAGAGTAGGCCGATGGTAGAACTCTGTTGGCCGAGCAGGTAACTGAAAGCCTTGACCCAGCCCTTGTTGATGTTGTTGTATTGTACGGCGTGGCGATACTCGTGGGCGGCAAGTTGTTTGAGCCACGGCATCGAGTAACTTGTGATGGCAGGCGACGAGAGTATCTCGACACGCTTCGGAAGCCACATCACCAGTCCGTTGGACGAGGCATTTTCGGGGTGGATAACAAACGGTATGTTCATCGGGCCGTAGCGGAAGCCGAAGTCAATCGACGGCTTTATGGCCTCGACGTAGTGGAAGAGTTGGTAGCCAATCGTGCGGGCGGTATCGGGGTATATGACCGCGATTTTGTCGCCTTTGATTTTGCGCCAACTCATCGATTCGGGGTCGGCACCCCACGAGTAGTATTGTGCCGAGGCCGAACCGCACCAAGCCAATGCGATGAGCAGAGTGATATGTCGTATCCAGCCCTTCACTATTCGAATTTAAGATATTTCCACCCCTCGGTCGTATAGCAACCGATGCGGTCGGTGGTGGTGTCGTAGTATATCGTTCCGAGTGGCACTTTGGTTGTGCCGAGTTGTTCGTTGAGGTTGTAGGTGTCGGTAGGGGCGGCCGAGAGTGTCGCGAGCGAGATTGGGGCAAACGACTTTACCCAGCGACGGCCAAAATCGACGCCCTCACAAGCGGTGTCGGAGCCGAGTTTAACCCAGCCGAAGTGGCGGTTTTCGCGATAGAGCCCCTTTGGCGAATAGACCTGAATGCAGGCAATGTCGGGGGCTTGTTTGCCGATAAGCATCGTCAGTCGGCAGCTCTCCGAGGCGTTCCACCCCTCGAAGAGGTGGCCTCCGTCCACGAATTTGGAGTATGGGGTGCCGACGGTGCTGTTCCATCGGCCACGACCTCCGCGAACCGACAGCATAACGGTCGATTCGACCACACCGTCGATGGTCGTAAATACGGGGGTCTTTTCGGTGTTGAAGCCGTAGTTGTAGCGAACATCTTGCCACTGCTTCCACGTGGGGTCGCATTTGGCTTCGGTGGCGACACGGCTATCAACTTCGCTCTGCAACTGCTCGACACGTTGGGTCAGGGCCTCGACCTGGGCGGTCAGGGCCTCGATTGTGGCGCGACGCGAACGGCCTTGCGCACAGGCACAAACTCCGATAAAGAGTAGCGCGAGAAGGATTGTTGCTCGTCTCATTCGTTATACGCTTTTAGTCTGTGTGTAACCCTCGTCGCAGAGTATCTGTGCTATGCGTTGGCGGTGGTCGCCCTGTATGATGATTTCGCCATCTTTGACCGAGCCTCCGACTCCGAGTCGGCGTTTGAGTTCGCGGCCAAGCGTTGCGAGGTCATCGTCGCTACCGACAAATCCGCGAACGACGGTCGCCACTTTGCCGGCACGGCCGTGGGTGTCGCGCCATACGCGCAACTTCTGCTTCGCTGGGGCGAGGGTTTCGGGTTGCTCCTCTGCGCCGTTGTCGTATTCAAAATCGGGGTTGGTCGAAAATACCACGCCGAGTCTGTCTTTCCAATCTGCCATATCTTGCTCTTCGTTTTAGAAACTATATAGTTTCTCGGTTGCAAAAATAGTGATTATTTTGCAAATTGATAAGAAAGATGTATATTTGTTATCATCGAAGATGATTGTTTTAACCGTTTAGCCCGATTTGAATATGGGACGCCGAGAAGAAAATGCCTTGCAACGCAACGAAAAACGAATCGAAAAGATGCGTACTCGTGCGCTCGCTTCGGGGCGTGTCGATTTGGCGACACTGCCTCTGCCGTTGCGCATAAACGATGGTAAGCGACTGATAAGGGTCTTTGTCGAGGGGTACGAGGATGTGGCCTTTTGGCGCGGAATCTTCGACCACTTTACCAACCCCTATCTGCGTTTCGAAATATCGGTGCCGACACGCGAGGATTTGCCAAAAGGCAAAAAGGTCTTGATAAACAACGCCTGCCACGCATCGGAGGAGTTGTTGATGTGTATGGACTCCGATTTCGACTATCTGTTGGAGGAGGCCGACGAGCAGAGTCGTATGATTACCGAACACCCATTTATGTTCCACACCTACGCCTATGCTACCGAGAACTATCTCTGCTACGCGCCATCGTTGCACAACGTCTGCGTCAAGGCGACCAAGAACGATACGCGAATATTCTCGTTCGAGCAATTTATGGCCGACTATTCGCGCACTATTCACCCTCTGTTTTTATGGTACGTCTATTCGGCAAGTCGCCATACCGAGAATGTCTTTCCGCTGGCCGATTTCAAGGCCGCTGTGAAAATCAACTATCTCGACTTTGAGAACAATGGCCTCGGTACAATCGAGTGGTTGGCGCGTCAGGTCGAGCGTCGTCACAAGGCTCTGTGTGACGACTATCCCGAGATGGCGGCACAGATGGAGCGATTCGATGCCTATCTGCGTCGTAAGGGTGTAGAGCCCGAACTTACGGACCTCTTTATGCACGGCCATACGTTGATGGATAACGTGGTGATGGTGTTGTTGCACGATGTGTGCGAGAAGTTGCGCCAGATGTCGATTGCCAAGATTGTAGCCTCGTCGAAGGAGGGTATTGCGCTGAAAAACGAGATGAACAACTATACCAATTCGCTCCGTTCGATTCGCGATGTGTTGCTCGACAACGAAAACTATACGTCGTGTCCGCTCTATAAGTTGCTCAAAGCCGATATTCAGCGCTATATCGACTCGACTATCGCAAAATATATCGACGTGTCGAAGATGTAGTTTTTAGAAAAAAACGTATCTTTGTCCGAAATTTGTAACGTAGAGCCTATGCGCCGTCTTGTTTTATTGTTCGTATTGCTCCTCTGTTCGGTCTTTGTTGAGATGCCGAACGGTGTGGCTATTGCCGAACAGAGCCGAGATGTCGCCCCTTCGTCGAGGGAGCATTGTGAGTGGAGCATTGCCGAGATTTCGATGCCCGACGACGATGGAAATTCGGCCGAACGGGTTGTGCCTGTGACGGTCTCGGTCATCAACTCTGTTACAACGCTGACGCGCTCATTCTCAATGCGTTCCGACTACCTGCCTTCGACGATTCAGGCGGTAGCATCGGGCCTTCACTACATTGTCGGATTTTTCCCTTATCGTTTGGGTTGCAGGGCTGTGGATTACTACCTCTACACGCTCTGCCGATTGCGTCTGTGATTGCACCTTTTGGCAGGTTTGGCGGTGGCTGCCGTCGGCTTGTCGCTCGGTTTGCAATCAACGTAATCAAATAACTAAACTTAAACGAAAAAGAGATGAATAAAATTAAATTTTGCGAGGCTCTCTATGCTTCGTGTGACGAGATTGTTGCTCGTCGTAAGACTATTGTAGTTCCTATTGTTGTGGCGATTGTCGGTATGTTGCTGCCGCTTGCGTGTGTCGTTTTCGAGGATAAAATCCCGTCGGAAATCTACTCGTGGCTGATTCTTGGTGGCGCAGGCATATCGCTTTGTGGCGTGATTTGGTTGCTTGCCCGTTTGGCCGGCCACTGCGAGCCATATCACAAGGCGAAGGGTTGCTATTTGAAGAACGATGTGCTGTCGTTCGACCGTAGCCATCGCGACAAGGTTTTGGAGTATATCACAGTGGGCGACTACGACAAGTTGAAGGCCGAGCCTACTTGCGATGTTTCGGCCCTGACGGTGATGCTCTACGCTCTGCCCGATGGCTCGTTTGTTGCGGCACAGGCGTTCGAATATGCCGAGTTGGAGTATCGCGCATTGTGCGACGTGAAGATTATGCGACGTGGTTAATTTGTAAACTTTGATATATTGGATAAGAATGGTTGTAACGGCTGAAAATTTTCTATTTATAGGAGCTATATTGCTCTTTGTGGCGGTGTTGGCAGGTAAGGTGGCGTATCGTTTTGGTGCTCCTGCCTTGCTGCTCTTTTTGGGTGTTGGTCTCTTCTTTGGTTACAACATTCTTTCGTTCAACTCTCCCGAATTGACGCAGTTTGTCGGTATGCTGGCACTCTGTATCATTCTCTTCTCGGGAGGTATGGATACCAAATTCTCGGAGATACGTCCGGTGATGGCTCCGGGTGTTGTGTTGGCAACACTCGGAGTCCTCCTGACGGCACTTATTGTAGGAGTCTTTGTCTATTATGTTGCTCCGTTGTTCGGCTTTGGGCTCGCCTTTCCGACCGCACTGCTCCTGGCGGCAACGATGTCCTCGACCGACTCGGCTTCGGTGTTCTCTATTTTGCGTACCAAAAAACAGGGTCTGCGCGAGCATCTTCGTCCGCTGTTGGAGTTGGAGA
>JAGBWT010000025.1 GCA_017629615.1 Alistipes sp.
ACGTGGTGCGTATGAGGGAACATATCGACGGGTTGCACCGCTACGATGCGATATTTCGCCGACAGGAGCGCCAAATCACGCGCTTGTGTCGCAGGGTTGCAACGTACAGAGACAATGCGCTTCGGCTCGGCATTGAGGATAACTTCGGTCACAGGCTCGTCCATTCCGGCACGAGGCGGGTCTACGATTATCACATCGGGGCGACCGTTGCGGGCAACGAAATTGCGGTCGAGCACACGTTTCATATCGCCGGCATAGAAGGTTGTGTTATCGATACCATTGATTGCAGAGTTGATTTTTGCATCTTCGATAGCCTCCGGAACATACTCAATACCGACCACTTTCTTGCAGCGACGCGCACAGAAGTTGGCGATTGTACCCGTACCCGTATAGAGGTCGTAGAGTGTGTCATCGGGTTGCAAATCGGCAAAATCGCGCGTAACCTTGTATAGTTCGTAGGCCTGCTCCGAATTGGTCTGATAGAACGACTTTGGACCGATTTTGAAGCGCAAACCCTCCATCTCCTCGAAGATATGGTCGCGACCTGCGAAGCATATAGGAGTCTGGTCGGTAAGCGAATCGTTCCACTTCTCGTTGATAAAATATATGATTGAGGTGATTTGTGGAAATTGCTCTTTTACAGCATTAAGCAGTGCTTCAATCTTCGGTTTGTCGTCTTCGTTAAACACCACGCACAGCATAATCTCGCCAGTCGAAGCGGTACGGATTATGATACCTCGCATAAGGCCAACGTGTTCGCGCACATTGTGGAACGAATAGTCGTGCTCGATGCAGAACAAACGAATAAAATCGCGAATAGCATTCGACGGCTCGGGTTGTAGATGACAACGACGAATATCGAGCACCTTGTCGAACATATTTGGAACGTGGAAACCAAGGGCCGGTGCAGGGGTTATATTCTCCCCTTTTGCTATCTCTTCGTAGGTCAGCCAGCGACGGTCGGCAAACGTAAACTCCAACTTATTGCGGTAGAGGAGTTGTTTGGCCGAGCCAAGACAAGGACGAACCTCGGGAATATCGAGCTTACCGATACGAACAAGTTGGTCGCGCACCTGCTGCGTTTTGTGACGCAACTGCTCCTCGTATGGCAAATTCTGCCATTTGCAGCCACCACACACGCCAAAATGCTCGCACACCGGCTCACAGCGCATCTCCGAGCGCTTTACGAAATTAACCGCCACCCCCTCCATAAAACGACGATGGTGGGCGCGAACCTGCACATCGACAACATCGCCTGGAACGGTCATCGGCACAAACACCACCATACCCTCGTGGTGTCCTATCGCCTTACCCTCGGCTGCTATGGTTGTTATCTCCAAGCCCTCAATAAATGGAAGGACTCTCTTTTTTCTTGCCATATTAGTCTATCTTTCAATCTTTGGCACAAAGATACGAAGAAATTAAAAATTAGGAATTAAAAATCGAAAATTGTGCGTGCAGTGTCGATTTTAGCAAAGTTCTATGTGCTATTTTAACGAATAAAGCCGCAGATGGGAATCTCGTTCACATCGGCTATAAAACACAAAAGCGACAGAGTTTAGAAACTCTGCCGCTATCGGAAGTGAACTCGCTGGGGCTCGAATGGCGAAGCCATCGCGAGGATACCAATAAGCGCAACGAAGTGAGCAATCAAATAAACATCCTCGCAACCCGCAATCAAACAGCCCAGCGCGATAGCGGTAGCGAAGCCGATTTTGTGGGTTATAGCAGATGGGAATCTCATTCACATCGGCTCTAAAACACAAAAGCGACAGAGTTTAGAAACTCTGCCGCTATCGGAGGTGAACTCGCTGGGGCTCGAACCCAGGACCCCAACATTAAAAGTGTTGTGCTCTACCTGCTGAGCTACGAATTCATCGTGCCAAAACTCGGTTGCCCTTGTTTTTGGTGGTGCAACGATAGACATTATTTTTATTTCTGCAAAATAATTGCGCTTTTTTAAGCCACCCGACACAAAAAAGCGCTCGACATTTTACTGCCGAGCGCCTTCTATCGTGAGTTATTGACTCCTTGACGGAATACTACAACTCGGTGCCGTTTACGACGACCTTACCGGTATTGGTAAGCGTCTCCTCGTTAATCGCACCATCATTAACACCAACCATCGCGTGGATATTGTCGGTATTGCCTGCATTGGTAATAGTCATAGTACCGCTATTCGACAAGTTCTGAGCAACAGCATTTGCCGAGTAGTTGTGACCAAGTACCGTACCTGCATAGAACGGAGCAGTCGATTCGCACAAATCAACAGCGATGTTACCCTTGTTGTGGCAATCGTTTATCGTCACTTTCTGCAAACCTGCTACACCACCAACATAGGTAATACTGGTACCTGTCATCTGCTTATTCAACTTAACGCTGATAGTAGCATTGTTGGTACAGCCATCAACACCATTGTTACAGAGCGCAATAATACCTCCCGTATAGTTTGCCTTGCTGTTCGAGGTCGAGAGCGTTACGGTTGCTGTCTCGGTTGTCGAGCAGTTGCTGATAACAGCATCTTCACCGGCTCTTGTTATAATCTGGCCGACAATACCTGCGCAACGTACCGAAGCCTGCGCATCGTCGCTGTTAAGCGTATGCGAACCGCTCAACGTGCAACCCGATACACTTGTGCGTGCATAACCGATAACACCTGCCGTATAGAGAGTACCATAAGCAGAATCAGTCTCGATATTTGTCACATTCGAACCCGAGCTGGAACAGTTCTCGATAACATAGCCATCAGCAACGACACTTGCAGAATATATAGTAGTACCGGTCACATTAAGGCCCTTACAACCAGTAGTAACATTGCCCGTATTGTGGCAATCGCTAATGGTCTTCGTACAATATCCTACAACACCACCGGCACGGAAGTTGGCGCTGGCAGCTGTCATACCCATAAGGTTGAGCGCAACGCTACCATTGTTGCTACAACCTGTCACATTGAATGGAGCATTACCAATAACACCGCCAACGTATGTATTCTTGCAGTATGTGTTGATATTTACCACACCCTCGTTCGAGCAATCATTGACAGGCATCTGCGAGTAGCCGACAACACCACCTTGCGAAGTTGCAGTACCACCCGTTGCCAAGCAGTAGAATTTGGTAGTCATCTTACCATAGTTTGTGCAATTCGACACACTGTCGGTCGTTTCCGTTACATTGTAGAGACCAGCAACACCAACAACGCCACCAAATACAGCACCTGCATAAGCACCTGCGCCAGCATTATCGTCCGTACCTCCGGCCCAAACGCCTTCAACATATACCTCGCCAAAATTGTCGCAGTAATGAACAGAATAGAGAGCAGTTGCAACAACACCAGCAACACCAGGGCGAGTACCACCTGCGGTACGCTCACCAACAGGAACGGTATACTCTACATAGCCATAGTTCTGGCAACCAACAACGTCGGCCTCGGCATAACCTACAACACCTGCAATATTACCATAAGTACCACCGGCAAGTTTCTTGAAACTATACTTAACATCACCGCAATTCATACAATTTACAATATCGCCGTGATTAACCGCAGCCGAAGATTTGTGATAGGTTGTTGTACCCAAGACACCACCTGCATAGACATTCTTTGGCTGAACATTGTCAGGGAATTCGATGGTAATGTTACCATAGTTGCTACAATCTACCAAGAAATCTTTGCCGTATGCAGTTTGTGGATTCGAGTTGGTATTGAAATAGGCGACAACACCACCAACCATCAGGTTGTTTGGCATATTTTCATTGTTGGTAACGTAGATATCGCCATAGTTCTTGCAGTTCTTGATAAATCCATAACCTGCACCAAACAGACCTGCAACACGGTGAGTACCATTGCTAATCTCCTTTGCCTCTACATCGCCAAAATTGACACAGCCATAGGCAACACCGGTTGGGTGTATCTTCTCGGCAAGGAATGCACACTGCTTATCGCCCGTTGCGGTCATTGCTTTGGTTGCAGCCGTAAACTTACACGACTCGTCAACAATCACATTCTTAATTGTACCCGTAATACCTGTAAACAACGGAGCGGTAGTGTTCCAATTCTTCAACTTGTAGCCCTTACCGTTGAATACACCTGCGAAGTTGGTCGTACCAATCGAGGTCCAGTCGGTCACCTCCGACATATCGATATCGGCGCCAAGTACAACCTCTTCATCGGCATTAAGATAGGCCGAATAGTCGCCAGCCTTGAAAGCCTCGCGGAAAGCAATGAGTTGCTCGGCTGTGCGGATAACGATACCGGTCTGCACCTCGCCAGCGTAGGTGAGCGTTGGCATAGCAAGCATCTCGCCACCCTTCAACTCAACACCGTTGGTTGCGTATGCAGTACGCGACATAGCCTTACCCGACATATCCTCGATAGTCACCTTGAAACCACCCTCGTACTTACCAGCAGGAACAGCAAAGATAACCTCGGCCTTGCCTGCATCGTTGTAAGGAATACCCTCCTTGCCAACAACGTGAATATAGTTCAGACCTTCGCTACCCGAGAATCCAGGTTCTTCTTCCAGTGGGAGTACCGACAGCTCGCCCGAAATAGGCTCGTTATTAAGCGTCTCGATAGTCACACCACGCAAAGCAACATCGTCGCCCTTGGCGATAGTAACCTTTACGAAGCTGAAAACGTGCTTCAAAACCACCGACGATTTGTCATCGTTAGCAATACCGCTCATAACTGCCACCTTGTCGGCAAACGAACGCTCGGTATACTCTTGTTCGGTTGGTGAATACAAAGAAAATACGTAGACTTTACCCTCCGAAGTCATTGCTGATGCGACACATTTAACAGCCTCCGCAGGATAGACGATGTGGTAAGGAGCGGTAACATCGGCAACAGTAAACAGTGCGTTCTGTGCGCCTACGCTCTCGGCCGAAACCTCCGACGAGATAGCCTCATTAACGGCCAAGCGGTCACCCTCCGACCAAACTACTTTGTAACCTGTCTCGGTAGCATCGCCAATTTGTGTACGCGACGACTCGTCGAGCGTCACACCCAATACTACCTCATTTTTTGGTTGAGGAACGATATCCTCTGTTGTCTCTTTCGAACACGATACGGTCAGCATACCCAATGCCAAACCGAGAATCAAATAGAACTTTTTCATACTCTCTTTTAGTTTTGCATTGTTTTACTCTTGTACGCTTGCCGGCTCGTCCCAAGCACCCTCTTTTTCAACAATATCGCCCAGGCCGACACTTGCTTGAAAGCCAGCCTCGCAACGAATGTTGAGCTGTTTGATAGCGGGTGTGCAGTATGTACTACCCCCCCCCGCGAAAATGTGTTTGTTAATCATAACTTTATTGTTTGGTTTGAATTTAGTTTTTCGCACTTTTACTCGTCTACCAATATAAAAAATATTGGTGCGCAAAGTTACGACAAATTGTATTGAAAATCAAACATCTAACACAAAAAAAAACACCACCCCCGCCAAAACACGCCACAGAGAACGTTTTAGCGAGGGTGAGCAAAGTTTCAAAAGATACTCAACAAAGGCTTTTCGCCTAAAAAATGAGCCGATTATTTGCCGTTGTCGGCATAAAGCGACTTGCAGAAATCGCGGAAATCTTCCCACTTATAGAATGGGAACGAGTCGGTCGGGATAGGCAATCGTGTTTCGCGCTCATTGTGGAGGAATTTCACCAACACATCACCCTTTTTATTGCGAAAAAATACAAATTGCACATTTACCGACATTGATGTTATGCGGCTATCGCACCACACCTCGGGCAATCGCTCAATTTCGGAGAAAGGTATCGCTCCGTCACAACCCTCGATATGCATCAGCGCAAGCAGAGGTATAATGTAGGCATCGTGACCAAATCGCAACGTTGCAACTTCGCCATCGCCCTCTCCTGCCATCACCTGCTCGGCTCGCTCTACAATATTGCGCAACAAAGGCTTACCGTCTTCTATGCGTGTTGCTCCGAAGTCGGCAGATGGGCCATAAGTCAGGTAACGACGAATATTGAAAAGATGCCACATTTGGTAGCGTTCTTCCTCGGCAAAGAGGTCGTGAAGCGTCAGCCCGTCGAGCGTTTCGCAATTCTGGATAATCATCGCGAGGTCGTGCATATTGCCCATAAAGGCATAGGTTGTTTCAGCCTCATAAACCTTGCATATCAACTCCTTTGCATAGTCGTAATCATTGAACAGACGACAAATGAACGCTTTGTCGTTGGTCTGCTGTTCCTGATACTTTTTGGCGATAGCGCGAGCCGTTTTATAGTTGACATTCAGACCCGAATCGGGGCGTGTAAAGTAAAAATCGTGCTCACTTGCCGACCGCAAGACTTCGAGCGAAGGTCTCAACTCTTTGAGTTGCTCCGAAAAGGCCGCCATACTCATCACACAACGGACCGACTGCGTCGAGTAGCAATTAACACGGTAGCCATTCTTACCCGAAAACACCTGGGGATATGTTTCGACCATACGCTTCGCGATACCCTTGTGTTCGAGCTCTCCACGACGAGTCAAATCACCGGCACGAAGGTAGGCATCGTCGGCCATAATGCGCACACGACGTAGCGCCTCCTTACCAAGAGCCGTCAGACGACCATCTTTATCGGCCTGCTCCAACAATACTACAGGATTGGTATATTTTTCGGGAGCCGTTTGGTAACGACTACCGTGACGGCCATAGTGCGAGATATAAAACGGCTTATAACCGCGCGGTGCAGGTGTCGCAATCTGCTCGGTGGTGGGATATGCCGTATAAATACCGGCCGCCATATTGGGATTTGCAGCAATCTCCTCTCTGATAGTCTGCCCCGCAAGTGTCGATACAGCGCATACCGACAAAATCAATAGTAACAATCTCTTCATATATATTATATTGTTGGTTATCAGCCTCAAATAGCCGCCGCAAAAGCAAAACGCATCAAAAACACCGCGCCAAACTATCGCCTTCTGCCACGCACGCTACCACCGACAAAGGTATAAAAAAAGCAAAAGAAAGCAAAAAAGGTTGTGCGGTTTCAGAAAAAATTTATATTTTTGTCTTTTGCTTGCGCGAGCGTGCCGTTATATAGGCCCGCATCGCAACGGCACAGAGAGCAGGTTTTGCCAAAAATAAAAGATAAAAGATATGTCAGATTTTACCCCAACCGAATACAAACTCGTCTGCGTTGCAACCGGCGAGGAATTCGAGGACAAAGGCTGGTCGCTCGATTATGATGGTCACAAATCGCCATCGCTCATTCGTGCCAACTATGCGAAGAAACAACTTACAGTATACGACAACGAGGATTGCGGTTTGTACAAGTTCCGCGACTGGTTGCCTATCAAACGTATGTTAAAGTGCTCGGCTGCCCCCGTAACCTATCGTAGCGAGGGTTTGGCCAAGACCTTGGGGTTGAAAAATCTCTACATAACCTTCAACGGTTACTTCCCCGAGCGAGGTGCTAATATGCAGACCTGTTCGTTCAAGGAGACCGAAGCGTATAGCGTTTGCGCTCGCGCAGCTGCCGATAGCGACAAGGTTTTGGTCGTTGCCTCGGCAGGAAATACGGCTCGCGCATTTGCAAAGGTTTGCTCCGACAACAACATTCCGCTTCTGCTATCGGTTCCGGCCGACAACCTCGGCGCGCTATGGTTCGAGGAGCCGCTCAACGATTGCGTAAAACTTATCGCTTGTGAGAATGGTGGCGACTATTTCGACGCTATCCATTTGAGCAACCTCGCACTTCGTTCGCCAAAGTTCTATGCCGAAGGCGGTGCAAAAAATATCGCACGACGCGACGGTATGGGAACGACCGTTTTGTCGGCCGTAACGACAATCGGCCGTATTCCCGACTACTACTTCCAAGCCGTAGGTAGTGGCACAGGTGCAATCGCTGCTTGGGAGGCCAATATGCGCCTTATCGAGGACGGTCGCTACGGCTCGAACATTATGAAGCTTATGGTTTCGCAGAATGCGCCATTTGTACCTATTTATAATGCTTGGGAGGCCGATTCGCGCGAAATGCTCCCTTACGAAGACGACCGCGCACGTCGCGACGCCGAGATTATCAACGCAAAGGTATTGTCGAACCGCAGACCACCATACGGCATCTGTGGCGGATTGTACGATGCGCTCAAAGCAACGGGCGGCAACGTACTTGTGGCAACAAATTTGCAGGCACAGAAGGCGGCGAAATTATTCTTCGAGACCGAGGGCGTAGATATTCACCCTGCCCCTGCTATCGCACTTGCAACCCTCATCAAAGAGGTCGAGGCAGGTCGAATCGACCCAGAGGCTACCATTATGTTGAACATAACGGGTGGTGGCGAAAAACGTATGTTGGAGGGCAAAGAACCATGGTATTTGAAGCCAAGTCTCACCTTCTCGCTTACGCCAGACGCCAACGATGTTGTAGCAAAGGTCGAAGCACTTTTTTAACACCATAAAACAAAACACGCACACGATATGTATCCCATAAAATTCAAACCAATACTCAAACAGCACATTTGGGGCGGCCAGACTCTTCTCGACATAAAGAGGGGTCAGGGGCTTCGTGCCGACAAGTCGAAGTGTTATGGCGAGAGTTGGGACGTATCGGGTTTGGATAACAATATCTCGGTTGCTCGCAACGGATTTCTGAAAGGCAACAACCTGCGCGAAATAATCGAAATATATATGGGCGAAATGGTCGGCGAGGCTGTATTCGAACGCTACGGCCTCGACTTCCCATTGTTGCTCAAAACTCTCGACTGCTGTCATCGCGTTTCGGTGCAGGTTCACCCCGACGACGACATTGCAGCCGAGCGTCACGGTACTTGTGGCAAGACCGAGATGTGGTATATCACATCGGCCAAAGAGGGCGCAATCGTCTATATCGGCTTCAAAAATCCGAACATCACTCGCGAGGAGTATATCGAAGCTGTCGCGCAAGGTCGTGTAGCCGACCTGCTCCAATCGATAAGCGTCAAGAAGGGCGATGTTTTTCTGCTCAAATCGGGAACAGTCCACTCTATCGCCGGAGGCGTATCGCTTATCGAGATACAGCAACCTGTCGATTTGACCTACCGCATCTTCGACTGGAATCGCACCGACGCCGACGGCAAACCGCGAGAACTGCACACAGCACTTGCTGTTGATGCTATCGACTTTGGCTCAAATGTGGAGAGTTGCAAGATAGACTACACTCTCGATGATAGCGGTATCGCAAAGTTGGTAAGTTGCGACTATTTCGCAGCCAACCTCCTTGCAATTTCGGGTACTATGCGTCGCGACTACTGCTCCCTCGACTCGTTTGTTCTCTATTCGTGTACCGAAGGTAGTGCCACTATCGCTACCGAAGGGGGCGAGGAGACAATAGCCGCAGGCGAGGTCGTTTTGATTCCGGCCGAGATGAACGAAGTTGCTATCAACGGCAACGCCACAATCGTCGAATACTACATCGAATAGTCCGTTGCGACCGATTTTCAACCATCTATATATGCTATGAAAGGGCTTCTGTGCATATTGCTCTGCTGGCTTGTCGGCAACGCATTGAGCGCTACAATCGACGGCTATATTTCGGGCAATATTATCGGTATGCTGCTGATGTTCGCAGCCCTTCAACTCAAACTATTCAAAGAGGAGACTGTGCGACCTGCCGCCAAATTTCTTTTGGGCAGTATGGCGCTCTACTTTGTCCCGTTTGGCGTAGGAATAATGGTTTCGCACGGCGAAATTGCCAACAACGCCCTTGCGATAGGTGTTGCACTTGTCGTTAGTACCATAGCCGTCATCGCTACCGTAGGCGCAGTTTTTCAACTACTCAACAAATCGAAGCAATGACCACCCTACTCCACTCCGAACTCTGTATGCTCGTCGTGACGATTGGGGCATTTGTCGCAGCCTCGGCCCTATTCCGTCGTACGCGCCTACTTCTTCTGCACCCCGTACTACTTACGGCTGTGGCCGTCATCGCGTTCCTGCACTTTGCCGGTATCGAATATGCACAATATAAAGAGGCCACATCGTTGCTCGACTTTGCGCTCGGTTTGTCGGTCGTATCGCTCGGCTACCTTATGCACGAGCAAGTGGGTCACCTACGCAAAGCAGCTCTCCCCGTAACACTATCAACTCTCGCAGGGTGTAGTGTGGGCATTTTGAGCGTCGTCGGTATCGCCGTAGCGTTTGGCGTTCAGCGCGACATCATCACCTCCATAGCTCCAAAATCGGTAACCGTACCTATCGCGATAGCGGTCGCCGAACCGCTTGGCGCGATTGTTTCGGTAACCTCGGTCGTGGTGTTCTGCACAGGTCTTTTCGGCAGTATGTTTGGTCCGAAGATTCTCGAAATTTGCCACATAACCGACCCCGCAGCCAAAGGATTTGCCCTCGGTGCCGCATCGCACGGCATTGGCACCTCGCGTGCTATCGAGCTGGGCGCAGTCGAGGGTGCTATGGCGGGTTTGGCTATGGCTCTCACAGGGTTGGGTACAGCACTACTTTTGCCGTTAGCCGAAAAATTCGTCTACTAACAAATCGACTCGTATAGCAAAATAGGCCATCAGCAAATTAAAAGTCGAAAAAATATTGCAATTTCAGAAAAAAGTATTACCTTTGCCACGCTTTCGAGCATCGGATTGAGCTGTGGTGTAATGGTAACACAGCAGATTTTGGTTCTGTCGTTCTGGGTTCGAGTCCCGGCAGCTCAACTTCATTGGAGATAACTTCGGTTATCTCTTTTTTTTGTGGCTGTTTGTAGCACAAACTCTGTCATTCGTTTATCGAACATACTTTTTTCGCACCCACGCCATCTCGGCATCAATTAAAGCAACCCCTTCTCGTAGTAGGTTACAATTTGCTCCAACATACGGTCGTCGCCTTTGGGGTCGTAGTCGGTTTTCAGATTATTGCCAAACATCTTGGCAAACAGTTGCCAAAATCCCGCCTCAAAGCCACCTCTAAACTCTTTGACAATCTCAAAAGCGGTTGATTGAGTCTCGCGGTCGATAAGTTTCAGAAGGATAGTTCCTTCGTAGATAGTCATCTTTTTCAGCACGGGCGTATATTCGCGAATAAGTCGCTTTTGAATACCCTTGATATAGAGTTTTTGCTCGCGTTTGCTTGGCATTGCGAGCAATTCGGTCTCCATATCTGCCATCAACCGCTTGGCCTCCTGCGCTATCGGATAGACCTTCTTAACGGCTCGTACCATACGCGCATAGCGACGCATATCGGGTTTGCGGGCATACTTACGGATTGGCGCAAGGTGTATCAACGGCACCGAATCGCCTCTCTCAACCACCCACTCCTGATATACAACTCCCCTACCGCGTCGTCGTGCCGTTAGTGGCAGGGCGATGCAGAGCAACAAAAGCAGCAATATCAAACGTGAGTTCTTCATATTTTATAGTGCAAATATAACGGTTTCGGCAAGAATGTAGTATATTTGTGCCAGAATTTTAACCAAAACAACAATGGAAATCGGAATATCACATACTACAACAATGCGCGTCGAACCATCTTCGACCGCCGAATATATTGGTTCGGGCGATTTGGCAGTTTTGGCCACACCCGTTATGTGCGCCATTATGGAAAACGCTGCAATGATGGCCGTCGCACCACATCTGGAAGAGGGTCAGACATCGGTCGGAACGGCTCTGAACATCGAGCATACACGCGCCACAAAAGTTGGCACAATCGTCAGCGCAACAGCCACGCTCACAGCAATTAACAACCGCGAATTAAAGTTCGACATCACAGCTTGTGATGCCGATGGCGTTATTGGTAAAGGCAGCCACACGCGATTTATCGTAAATCGCGAGCGTTTTATGGCAAAACTCGGATAAGCGACAACGAGTTGCACCAAAACGACACTTATCGACGTCGGGGAGCAATAAAATAAAATTTTATTTGTATCTTCGCACCC
>JAGBWT010000182.1 GCA_017629615.1 Alistipes sp.
CACTCCAACGGTATGCGCTTCGGCATCTGGATTGAGCCCGAGATGTGCAACGTCAAGAGCGAACTCTACGAGAAGCACCCCGATTGGGTATTGCGTCACCCCGACTTCGAGCCTTCGTATGGCCGAGGTGGCGGTCAGTTGTTGCTCGATTTGACCAACCCGAAGGTGCAAGACCACGTTTTTGGTGTGGTGGACAATCTGCTCACCACCTATCCCGAAATCTACTACATCAAGTGGGATAACAATATGACGATGAACAACGCTTCGTCGCTCTATCTGCCAAAGCATTTGCAGTCGAACCTCTCGGTCGATTTCAACCTCGCACTCGAAAAGATACTCAAACGTATCCGCGCCAAGTATCCTCACGTCGTTATCCAACTCTGTGCTTCGGGCGGTGCGCGTCTCAACTACGGCTATATGCCCTACTTCCAGGAGATGTGGACCTCGGACCAAACCGATGCCTACCACCGCGTACTCATTCAGTGGGGTGCGCTCAACTTCTACCCTGCAAATATGTTGGCCGCACACGTCGGCTCGGCATACAGCAAATACACACAGCGCCATATGCCGATAAAGTATCGCTTCGACGTGGCCTCGATGTGCCGACTCGGTATGGAGATGGTCCCTGCCTCGATGAACGAGTCGGAGAGAGCCTACGCCAAGCGTGCTATTGCCGCCTACAAGGAGATTCGTCCCGTAGTTCAGCAGGGCGACCTCTACCGCCTCGTGTCGCCTTACGAGGGTCTGCGCGACTTCACATCGCTGATGTACGTTAGCGAGGATAGGTCGCAGGCCGTACTCTTCGCCTACCGCCACATCGTTAAGCACGATATGTCGAACGTCATCTTGCGCTTGCAGGGTCTCAACCCCGATGCCAAGTACCTCATTCGCGAGGTCGCTCCCGAGGTCGAGGGCAAGCCTGCGAAGATTGACGGCAAGGTAGTAAGTGGCCGCGTATTGATGCAGGAGGGTATCGTTCTGCCCGAGTTGGTCAAGATTTACACCCAAAACCGTTCGCTCGGCCAGATGCGCGACAGCAACGACTACCGTAGCATCGTCCTCTCGCTCACGGAGGTTAAATAACAAACGCCAAAACAGACAAAGCGATGATTAACAAAGCCCTGTTCAAATGCTCGTCGGAGCGACTCTCGCAAGTACCGCGCGATTCGCACCTCGACATAGCCTTCATCGGCCGTAGCAACGTCGGCAAGTCGTCGCTTATCAATATGCTCACGCGCCACAAGGGGCTGGCAAAGGTGTCGTCGACGCCAGGCAAGACCAAACTTATCAACCACTTCCTCGTCAATGACGAGTGGTATCTGGTCGATTTGCCGGGTTATGGCTACGCCCGCACCTCGAAGAACGAACGCGGAGGCTTCGCAAAGATTATCACCGACTACGTCTTTAAGTGCGAACGTATGGCGATGCTCTTTGTGCTGGTCGATTCGCGTCTCGACCCCCAGCGTATCGACATCGACTTTATCGAGCAACTCGGAGTGAATGGTGTGCCATTCGGCATCATCTTCACCAAGTGCGACAAACTCTCGAAGGCCCAAGCCGACCGCTCCATTGCCAAATGGGCGCGATTGCTTGCGGAGCAGTGGGAGGAGTTGCCACCAATGATGCGCTCGTCGAGTGCTTCGGGTGCAGGTCGCGACGAGATTGTCGCCTACATCGAGAGCGTCGTCAAGCAGGTCGAGGCTCAACGCAAGGCCGAGAGCAACGCCCAACAACTTTAACACAAACAACGAAACCAAACACATAAAAGTTTATGGCTATCCACAAAATCAAATTCTTTGCAGGTCGCTCCTCGCGCTATTTGGCCGAGAAGATTGTTGCGGCCTATGGTACAACACTCGGCGACTGCGAGTGCCTCGAATTTAGCGACGGCGAGTTCCAACCTCGCTACGCAGAGTCAATCCGCGGTTGCACGGTCTTTATTATCCAATCGACATTCCCGAAGGCCGACAACCTGATGGAGTTGCTGATGATGATTGATGCCGCACGTCGCGCATCGGCCTACAAGGTCATCGCCGTAATCCCTTACTTCGGTTGGGCTCGCCAAGACCGCAAGGACCGTCCGCGTGTGCCTATCACCTCGAAGTTGGTCGCTAATATGCTCACCGCCGCAGGTGTCGACCGCGTGATGACTATGGACCTCCACGCCGACCAGATTCAGGGCTTCTTTGAAGTGCCTGTCGATGCTCTCTACGCAAGCGGTATGTTCGTGCCTTATATCGAGAGCCTCGGTATCGAAGACCTCTCGATTGCCGCTCCCGATATGGGTGGCGCAAAGCGCGCAGGTACATACGCCAAGTTGCTCGGCGCACCGATTATCATCTCGCACAAGGTGCGTGCCAAGGCCAACGTCGTCGGCTCGATGACCGCCATAGGCGATGTCGAGGGTCGCAACGTGCTTATCGTCGATGATATGATTGACACAGCAGGCACAATCTGTATGGCCGCCAATATGCTGATGGAGCGTGGCGCAAAGAGCGTGCGTGCCGCAATCACCCACCCCGTATTGTCGGGTGCAGCCTACGACCGCATCAACGAAAGCGCACTCTCGGAGGTCATCGTGTCGGATACCATTCCGCTCAACCCCGAGAAGGATTTGCACAAATTCACGGTGCTGTCGTGTGCCGACATCTTCGCCGAAGTTATCGAGCGCGTACACAACTATAAGGAGATTTCGTCTATCTTCTTCCAATAGGCGAAACGACCAAAAACCAAGTAGGTCGAATTACATCGGATTACATAGATTACACTGATTACACACCCTGTAATCGTGTAATCGTGTAATCTTGTAATCTTGTAATCGGCGAAAGGAGGCTGGGGAGAATGGGGAGATTGAGTAGATTGGGTAGATTGTAAATCCCAGCCTACCCAGCAAAACCCATTCTACCCAGCCTACCCATTGGCGGAAATTTTGTTAGCCGAAGTAAATACCTTATAAAACGATTTTTACAAAAATTGCATTTTAGAAGAGGATTTGCCACGCTCGGCGGTTTTGGAGGCGATGGGCTGTACTTGGCGTACTGCCCATTGCAGACAAAAACGTTAGCGGAAGCAAATACCTTATAAAATCAATTTTACAAAAAAAGCGGTGGTTCTTTTGAAGGACCACCGCTCACTCCTCACCCACAAGGGGGCAAGTGCTATTTAACTGCATTTACAATTGCCTCGAATGCCTTCGGCTCGTTCATCGCGAGGTCGGCCATAACCTTACGGTTGATAGCGATACCCTTTGCGTTTACTTTAC
>JAGBWT010000183.1 GCA_017629615.1 Alistipes sp.
CATCGCAATCGACCACACTCGACAACCTCGCGAAGGCTATTGCATCGGGCAACGAGGCTCTTCGCTCGGCCGACTGCGTCGTGATAACATTTGGCACAACCTGGGTCTATACCCTGCCCAACGGAGAGACTGTAGCCAACTGCCACAAATTTGCAAGTTCCAACTTTACACGTCGTCGCCTAACAGTTGCGGAGATTACCGAGACGTTCGTAAAACTATGCAGTCAAACATTAGCTAACAAGAATATAATTCTCACCGTCAGCCCGATACGACACCTATCTGACGGTTTAAGCGAGAACTCTTTAAGCAAGTCAATCTTGCGAGTTGCGGCCGACGAAATTTGCCGGCGATGCGACAACGCCACATACCTCCCATCGTTCGAAATTCTCAACGACGACCTGCGCGACTACCGCTTCTACGCCGAGGACCTTGCGCACCCCTCGCAACAGGCTGTTGATTATATATGGGAGAAATTTGTGGCCACAGCCCTAAACAATAGCGCAAAAACTCTATTACCACATATCGAAAAGATTGTCGCAGCCGCCTCGCACAGACCATTCAACCCCGACAGCGAGGAGTACGCCCAATTCTGCCGACGCAACATCGAGGCCATCGAAAAACTACCGAATATCGATTTTTCGGAGGAGCGCAAATTATTTGAGCGTTATTCCGACAAATTTTAGTATATTTGCAAGATTTTCGACCGAACAATGAGAAAAACAATATTTTACATACTTTTTGCCATTGCACTATTGTCTCTCTCGCCACTTGTTGTGGCCAAACCGAAGATGGTTGTCAACATCGTTGTTGGCGGTATGCAGGCCGACGACCTTGTACGCTACGAAGAGGGCTTTTCGGAGGGCGGATTTAAGCGACTGACGAGTGGAGGCACTCTCTACACAGAGTGCTACACCGACTTTGTTGCCAACACCTCCGAGACGGCATTGGCAACACTATCGACAGGCGCTCTGCCTTCGCTTCACGGCATAAGCAGCAGTCGTTGGTACGACCGCACCAACCACAATGCCGAGGTTTTGCTTTGTCGCAAAAAGGGCGACGTGGAATGTCGCGCCGACGATGGCATCAACAGCGGTTTTACGACCGACCACCTCTCGGCCCAAACCCTCGCCGATGCAGTTGTCGCATCTCACGCCAAAGCCCGCGCCATAACCATCGCACAAAGCGCCAACTCGGCAATATTGCTTGCGGGTCGAAGCGGGGAGTGCTATTGGCTCGACAAAAAGGGCTGGTGGTGTTCGGCTGACTGCTACTCTACCATTCTGCCAAGTTGGGTCAAGAGCCACAACGAAATAGAGTTTAACAAGGTCTTTGTAACCGGCTCGTGGTTTGGCACGCTGGCCAAGAACCGCTATCGCAACTCGCGACACAGCGACATCATTGTCTATGATGCAAAAACTTCGCCCGCAAAGACAAAGAATAACGTCACAGCCGATTGGGCCGAACAACTTGCCATAACACCTGCGGGCAATAGTGCAGTTCTCGAATTTGGCAAAAAGGCCTTCAACAATCTCTTCCACGACAATCAGAACAAGAGCGAGGCCCGTATCCTAAACATCTACCTCGATGCAGCGCGCAACATAGCTCAAAAATATGGCTCGGACTCCATCGAATACGAGGATATGCTCTATCGTCTCGATAAGTCGTTGTCCGAATTTCTATCGCACATCTACGCCCAAGTTAAGCAGAGCGACGATATTATCGTCGTACTCACCTCCGACCGAGGCGCATTACCATTTGAGACCTACGAGCTGTCGAATAAGCAGATATTCAACTCGCGCCAAGCCGAGGTTATCCTCAACGCCTTTTTGAGCGCACGCTACGGGCAAGGCGTCTGGGTCTTGGGGTATCACAACAACTCGATATACCTCAACCGCGATACAATCTACGCCAACAAACGCACACTCAATGAGATACAGGCCGAGGCCGCTGCCTTCGCCATACAATTCCGAGGTATAGCCAACGCCCTCACCTCCGAGGCGATGCAAAGTGGTTCGTTTATGCACGGCACAGCACGTTTGATACAAAATTCGTTCTACCCACAACGCTCGGGCGACGTCTGCATAGCACTACTTCCACACCACATCGACAACGAATCGGCCGGTGCTGCAAGCGGCTCGCCTTACAACTACGACCGCCACGTTCCGCTGGTAATATATGGAGGAGGCACCCCTGCATCGCGAATCGACAAACGAGTATCGACAGCATCGATTGCACCGACTTTGGCATCGCTTTTGGGTGTAAGACGCCCGGACTGCTCCGAAGCCGACATTTTGACCGATATAAAACCTCAATAACAGAGAGATTATGACCGATAAAGTACAGGAAGAGATTATCGAAGAGTTCGCCATTTTTGACGATTGGCTCGACCGCTACGACTACCTAATAGGACTCGGCGACGAGTTACCCAAAATCGACGAAGCGCACAAAACCGAGCAATATATCATCGAGGGTTGCCAATCGAGAGTGTGGCTCGATGCCGAACTGCGCGACGGCAAAGTCTACTTCCGAGCCGACAGCGACGCCATCATTGTCAAGGGTATCGTTGCACTGCTTATCCGCGCACTCGGAGGCCGCACACCAAAGGAGATTTTAGAGACCGACCTCTATTTTATCGAGGCCATAGGATTGAAAGAAAATCTGTCGCCAACGCGAGGCAATGGCGTTGCGGCAACAATTAAGCAGATGCAAATGTATGCACTTGCCTTCACAGCAAAACAGGAATAATGACACCGCAAGAGATAGTTAAGGTAGAGAGTGATATTGTTCTAACTCTCAAAAACATATACGACCCCGAAATACCCGTAAATATCTACGACCTCGGTCTAATTTACAACATCGATTACGACCCTTCGGGCGAAGTGACTATACAGATGACACTGACCGCTCCGAACTGCCCAATGGCCGACATATTGGTCGAGGATGTCAATCGCGAAGTAGCCAAAGTCAAGGGAGTTGAAAAGGTGACTGTAATATTGGTTTTCGAGCCTGCTTGGGACAAGAGTATGATGTCGGAGGAGGCCCTGCTCGAACTAAACCTCTTTTAGGTTCTTTGATTATGACACAACGGGAGAGCATTATCAAAAATTTGCAAGCCGGCGCACCAATACTGGCTTGTGGCGACTTTATGCGCACGCTCGACCCTGTAAAGCTTCACGGCATATTTATCAGCGCCTACTTCGATAGGCTCAAACGCAAATATGCCTACGTCAGCGAAATACTCAAACGAACTCACAACGATTGGAATCAGGTTCTGCACGAACTACTCTTCCGCGCAATGGACGTATCGGAAAACAGACCTGCGTTTGAACGACTATCGAAAATTGTAACGTTCCTACACGTTCAACGTGAGCAGTTATCGCAATTTGCCGTCGAAGCGATGCTCTTGGGAGCCTCGGGATTGCTGACCATCTATCGCGACGACGACTATATCTTCTCACTCAAAAGCGAGTTTTGCCACTTTGCTCGAAAGTACGAATTGGAGCCTATGCGCGTACGCGAGTGGAAACTGCACGGAATGCGACCATACAACCACCCGGTACTCCGTTTATCACAGATAGCAGCCCTTTTATCACAAAAGGAATTTCTGATTAACGGCATATTGGATTGTCGCACGCCCGAAGATGTTGAGCGACTGTTCGATGTCAGCGCATCAGAGTACTGGACCTCGCATTTTCTACCAGCCAAACCGTCGGTCGAGATTCCAAAGAGAATCGGGCGCGAAAAGAGTCATCTACTCGGAATCAACATCGTAACGCTGATACAATACGCCTACGGCTACTACATCGGTGACGACAACCTGCACGACCGCGCATTGGAATTGGCCGAGCGTCTTCCAGCCGAAAACAACATCTACACTCGCCGTTGGGCCGAATATGGAGTCAAGGCCGTCAATGCATTCGAGAGTCAGGCTCTGATACAAATAGCTACCGAATACTGCAAATGCAGGCGTTGCGAAGAGTGCCCCGTGGGTCGATTCATACTTGCAAAAGCCGATTTAGACAAATAATCGGCTTTTTTCTATTGTTTTTTATAGCATAATTCACTATCTTTGCGCGTATTATTAAATAAGCGTAAAATTAGTACTTTTCAACTATGGACATATTAGCAGGACTTATCAACCTCTTTTTCGAGAGCAAAGCCAAAAAGGACTTCAAGGCGATAAACCCTTATATCATCAAAATTAAAGAGATATATCCGACAATCCAGAAGTTGTCGAACGACGAACTACGCCAGCATAGTGCCGCATTACGCCAGCGCATCGCCGACTTTATCGCAGCCGATGAGGCCCACGTTGCAGAGCAGAAGGCAAAACTCGAAGACCCGACCATCACGCTCGGCGAAAAGGAGAAGATTTCGAAGAATATCGACAGCACAATAAAGCTCATTGACGAGAAAATCGAGAAGATTCTAGACGAGATTTTGCCGGAGGCCTTTGCCATTATGAAGGATACGGCTCGCCGTTTCAAGGAGAATGAGACGGTGGTTGTTACGGCCAACGCCTTCGACCGCAACCTCGCAGCCTCGAAAGATTTTGTAACCATCGAGGGCGACAAGGCGATATATGCTACACACTGGATTGCCGGTGGCAACGACATCAAGTGGGATATGGTGCACTACGATGTTCAGTTGTTCGGTGGCGTTGTTCTCCACAAGGGTAAAATTGCCGAGATGGCAACCGGTGAGGGTAAAACCCTTGTTGCGACTTTACCGGTATTCCTCAACGCTTTGGCGGGCAAAGGCGTTCATATGGTGACCGTCAATGACTATTTGGCACGACGCGATGCCGAGTGGATGGGCCCTATGTACCAATTCCACGGCCTTTCGGTCGATTGTATCGACCTTCACCAACCAAATTCGGAGGCTCGTCGCAAGGCTTATATGGCCGACATCACATTTGGTACTAACAACGAATATGGTTTCGACTACTTGCGCGACAATATGGCATCGTCGCCACACGACCTCGTTCAGCGCAAGCACCACTTTGCCATTGTCGATGAGGTCGATTCGGTACTCATCGACGATGCTCGTACACCGTTGATTATCTCGGGTCCTGTTCCAAAGGGCGAGGATTTGATGTTCGAGCAATACAACCCTGCTATCCAATATCTCTATGGTCTGCAACGCGACCTCATCAGCTCGTTGGTTGCCGAGTCGCGCAAACTTGCAGCCGAGGAGAAGATGAGCGAGGCCGGCATCTTAATGTATCGCGCTTATAAGGGCTTGCCAAAGTATAAGCCACTTATCAAATACCTCTCGGAGCACGGCATTAAGGCTCAAATGCACAAGACCGAGAATATCTATATGGCCGACAACAACCGTCGTATGCCGGAGATTACCGACGAGCTCTTCTTCATTATCGACGAGAAGCTCAACTCGGTTGAACTTACCGACAAGGGCCACGAGGCCTTGTCACGCTACTTCAAGGAGGACGGATTCTTCGTTCTGCCCGACATCGGCGCAAGCATCGCAGAGTTGGAGGCTTTGGATATTCCGCTCGAAGAGAAAGCTCAAAAGAAAGACGAGTTGATTAGCGACTATTCGATTAAGTCGGAGCGCGTTCACACCGTCAATCAGTTGCTCAAAGCATACGCAATGTTCGAGAAAGACGTTGAGTATGTAGTGATGGACAACAAGGTTAAAATCGTCGATGAGCAGACAGGCCGTATTTTGGACGGTCGCCGTTATTCGGACGGTTTGCACCAAGCAATCGAGGCCAAAGAGCACGTCAAAGTCGAAGCGGCAACGCAGACCTTTGCAACTATCACGCTCCAAAACTACTTCCGTATGTACCACAAGCTCGGTGGTATGACAGGTACGGCCGAGACCGAGGCTTCGGAGTTCTGGGATATCTACAAACTCGACGTAGTGATAATCCCGACCCACCTCCCTATTCAGCGTCAAGACAACAACGATGTTATCTATAAGACCAAGCGCGAAAAGTACAATGCCGTAATTGCCGAAATCGAGAGAATCGTAGCTACCAACCGTCCTGTATTGGTTGGTACGACATCGGTCGAGGTTTCGGAGTTGCTCAGCCGTATGTTGCGTCTGCGCGGAATGAAGCATAATGTACTGAATGCCAAGAACCACCAATTGGAGGCGCAAGTAGTTGCCGAAGCAGGACAACCTGGTCAGATTACCATTGCAACCAATATGGCAGGTCGTGGTACCGACATCAAACTCTCGGAAGAGGTTAAAAAGGCCGGAGGTTTGGCCATCATTGGTACAGAGCGCCACGAGAGCCGTCGCGTAGACCGTCAGTTGCGAGGTCGAAGCGGCCGTCAGGGCGACCCGGGTTCGTCGCAGTTCTTCGTATCGTTCGAGGACGATTTGATGCGTCTGTTTGGTTCGGACCGCATCGCCGCTCTGATGGACAGAATGGGTATCCAAGAGGGCGAAGCTATCCAATCGAAGATGATGTCGAATGCCGTTGAGCGCGCACAAAAGAAGGTCGAGGAGAATAACTACGGTATCCGTAAGCGTCTGCTCGAATATGACGACGTGATGAACTCGCAGCGTGAGGTTATCTACACTCGTCG
>JAGBWT010000184.1 GCA_017629615.1 Alistipes sp.
AGCCTACCTAACGCAATGTTAGGCAGGCTTGTCTTGTTTTGAGTTCGCTCTGTTTGGAACTTTATTAGGGGTGGAGGGGCAATCGATTACTCATCCTCGTCGTCTGTATCCTCGATTTGGTCTGCGCCTTTGATATCCTCGTCGTAGTACTCTTTGTCGTCGTCATCGTCAATCTCGTCGTCGATTTTGACGTCAATCTTTACGAGGTAGCTAATATCGTCGGTCTCGAGAAGTACGGCATAGAAAAAATCGCCGGGTCCCTTGTCTATGCGAATCATGCAGTCACTGAAACCTTCGGGGTGTTGTGCTTTAAGCAAATTCTGCAACTCCTCGGGAAGATTTTTATAACTGATTATTACTCTTTTCTTTGGTGTGTTTGTTGGTGTCATATTGGGTTATAATTTTAGTGCAAGTATACACAAAAATCGTTAATACAATGCGCTCCAACGCATTTTTTTTTCGTCAGGCACCGTTTTGGTAGCAACTTTTTCGCCAAAATTATTACCTTTACGCAAAAAAAGCGACCACCATGTACGAACGTATATCCGAGCTGCGACAACTGCTCGATTACCACAACCACAAATACTACGTTGAGAACGCCCCCGAGATTGAAGATGTTGAGTTCGACCGTCTTATGCGCGAGCTTCAGGATTTGGAGCAGGCTCACCCCGAGTGGGACGACCCCGATTCGCCTACGCATCGCGTTGGTAGTGACCTGACGCGTGAGTTTCAGAGCGTCACACACGCCTCTCCTATGCTCTCGCTGTCGAATACCTATTCGCGCGAGGAGTTGGGTGAGTTTTTCGACCGCGTGGAGCGCGAGGTCGAGGGCGTGGAGTATGTCACCGAGCTGAAGTTCGATGGTACGGCTATCTCGCTTACCTACCGTGAGGGTAGACTGTTGAGGGCTGTTACTCGTGGTGATGGTGTTCGTGGCGACGATGTTACGGCCAATGTGCGTACCATAGGCTCGGTGCCCTTGCGTCTGCGTGGTGAGGGTTATCCCGTGCAGTTCGAGATTCGTGGCGAGGTGCTGATGCCTTATGCCTCGTTCGATAGGCTCAATGCCGGGCGTGCCGCTGCCGAGGAGCAACTCTTTGCCAATCCGCGCAATGCTGCTGCGGGTAGCCTCAAACAACAAAACCCCGCAGTTACGGCCCAACGTGGTCTGGACTGCTTCCTATACTTCTTTGCGGGCGAGCATAACCCTTTCGCTACCCATATGGAGAGCCTTGAGGCTGTGCGAGAGTGGGGATTCAAGGTGTCGGAACTCTCGCAGGTGTGCCGCTCGCGTGAGGAGGTCTATGTCTATATCGACCGAGTGGATGAACTGCGCCACTCGCTCCCCTTTGCGACGGATGGCGTGGTTATTAAGGTCAATGGCTATGCCCACCAGAGCCGTTTGGGCTTTACAGCCAAGTCGCCCCGATGGGCTGTGGCGTATAAGTTCAAGGCCGAGCAGGCCGCGACCCGACTTGTGAGTGTCGATTTCCAAGTAGGACGTACCGGTGCAGTTACTCCCGTGGCAAACCTCGAACCCGTGTTGCTTGCCGGAACGGTTGTCAAACGTGCTACACTCCACAACGCCGACCAGATGGCCGCCCTCGATATTCGTGTGGG
>JAGBWT010000185.1 GCA_017629615.1 Alistipes sp.
CAAAACAAAGGCTTCGCTTTTCTATTGAGCGGCAAACGGAGCTCGAACCCGCGCAACTGCGTTGCATTTTTGACATTTACACCCCCGGCCCCTGAAAGGGGCGGAAAGGGTCGCTTGTCAAACCCCTCTTGCCTTCAAAACAAAGGCTTCGCTTTTCTATTGAGCGGCAAACGGGGCTCGAACCCGCGACCCGTGGCGTGGGAAGCCAATGCTCTACCGACTGAGCTACTGCCGCAAGTGGCACGTTGTGAGAGTGTTGCGCTCCGACAACGTGCCTATCTCTCTATGGTTATTGCAACAACTTTGCAAGTGACTCCAAGTTCTTGGCGTTGTGCAACTGCTTGCCCTCGGTGGTGTAGCAGTGGTCGATACGCTCCTTGAAGTAGGCTTCAACCTTGTTGCGGACAACCTTCATTGTGCTGTTTACCAAGCCGTTCTGCTCCGTGAAATGCTCGTCGACGATGGCATAAACCGCAGGTAACCAACGGTCGGGGAACTCACCACCCCACTCGCCACCTGTGCGATACTTGCCTACCTCGGCATTGATAAGGTCGGCCGCAGCGGTAGCCTTATCGCCAGCATACGAAGCGAGTTTGGCTTTCAGCGCATCGCCATTTGGTACGATAACGGCAATGGTATATGGGTTTTGGTTGTTGTAAATCATAATCTGGTCGATGTATGGCGATTTATCGACAATCGCCTCCTCCATACCCTCTGGACTGTATTTCTCGCCATCGGCCGAGATAAGCAGACTCTTGAAACGGCCCAAAACGTAGAGGAAGCCGTCCTTACCCATATAACCCATATCGCCCGTGTAGAGCCAACCATCTTTGACGGTGTCGGCCGTAGCCTCGGGGTTCTTCCAATAACCGGCCATAACATTCTCGCCCTTGATGACGATTTCGCCCTTTTCGCCAACAGGCATCTCGCGACCCTCGTCGTCGAGAATTTTCAGGTCAAGAGGTTCGATAAGGCGACCCGACGAGCCGAAGCGGTGTTGCTTGTGGCCGAGCGAGTTGGTCGAAATGATAGGCGTAGCCTCCGAAAGACCATAGCCCTGGTACATAGGGATACCGATTGCGTAGAAGAAGCGTTGCAACTCCGAGTCGAGCAATGCACCGCCACCAACGAAGAAGCGCAACTCGCCACCGAAGGCCTCACGCACCTTGCTGAATAGGATTTTGTCGAAGAGTGCCACGAGTGGAGAGAGCATAAAACGCCAACCGCGACCCTTCGTATATCCGTCCTGATTATATTCGTACGCAACCTTCAACGCGAAGCGGAACAGACGCTCGGTCGTTGCGCCTTTGGCGTGAATCGACTGCTCGATGCTCTTGCGGAAGTTCTTGGCGAGAGCTGGTACCGAGAGGAGGAAGTGAGGTTTCACCTCGCGAATATTGAGCGGAATATTGCGCAACGTAAGCATTGGGGTCTTGCCAACCTGAACGGTTGCGACCGCTGCACCGCAGGCAATCATAATATAGAAGCCACAGACGTGGGCAAAGCAGTGGTCGAGAGGCAGAATGATGAGTGTGCGGTAGTCGGACGGAACCGAGATACGCGACAGAGCCTGCTCGACGTTAGCTGTATAGTTGCGGTGTGTGAGGACTACACCCTTTGGGTCGGCTGTTGTGCCGGAGGTGTAGGTGATGGTTGCATAGTCGTCGTTCTGCAAAGCCTGGCCGATAGTCAGGAACTCTTCGCGGTGGTTGGCCAAGTGCTTGTCGCCCAAAGTCTTAACCTCGTCGAGTGAGATTTCGCCATCTTCGAGCGAGTCGCCATCGAAGACTATGATATGGCGGAGCAATGGCAGTTGCTCCTTGATGCGACGAATCTTCGGCAGTTGGTATTTCGACACGAAGATTGCCGTAACGTCGGCGTGACGCAGACGGAACAAGAGGTCGCCAACCTCCTCCAATTTAATCGACAACGGTACGCTGATAGCGCCTGCGTAGAGCAGACCCAGCTCCGAGATAATCCAGTTGTTGCAACCCTCGGAAAGAATCGATACGGGTGCTCGTGGCTCGATACCGAGAGCGGCCAAACCTACACCGATGCGCAGTGCCTCGACCTTAACTTCGGCATAGGTTGTAGGCTCAAATACTTTGTCGCCCTTCTCCAAGAGGAAGGTCTTGTCGCCATACTTGGCAACCGACTCTTCAAATAGGTCAATAATTGTTCGTTTCATAGAGTAAAATAGACGATTGTATATTGGCTGTGTGTGTTAATCCATCTTCAATACGGCAAGGAAGGCTGTTTGTGGCACCTGTACTTGGCCGATTTGGCGCATACGCTTCTTACCCGCCTTCTGCTTTTCGAGCAACTTGCGCTTACGCGAAATATCGCCACCGTAGCACTTTGCCGTCACGTCCTTGCGGACAGCCTTGACCGTCTCGCGGGCGATGATTTTCGAGCCAATGGCGGCCTGAATAGCGATGTCGAACTGCTGACGTGGGATAAGTTCCTTCAACTTCTCGCACATTTTGCGACCAAAATCGTAGGCGTGTTCGGCGTACATAAGCGACGAGAGCGCATCGACAGGGTCGCCATTGAGCAGAATGTCCAACTTGGCCAACTTGCTCTCCTGGTAGCCTGTACGGTGGTAGTCGAACGAGGCATAGCCCTTCGAAATGCTCTTCAACTTGTCGTAGAAGTCGAATACAATCTCCGACAGTGGCATCTCGAAATTGACCTCCACGCGGTCGGTGGTGATGTAGGTCTGATTCTTCATTACACCTCGCTTATCGATGCAGAGTTTCAGCACGTTGCCGAGGAAATCGGCCTTTGTGATGACCTGCGCAAGGATATATGGCTCTTCGATTTTGGCAATCTTCGTAACCTCAGGCAGACCCGAAGGATTGTGGACTTCGACCGTCTCGCCCGAAGTTGTCGTGATGTGGTACGACACGTTCGGAACGGTTGTGATGACGTCCATATTAAATTCGCGATAGAGACGCTCCTGGATAATCTCCATATGCAGCAAGCCGAGGAATCCGCAACGGAAACCGAAGCCGAGTGCGAGCGAACTCTCGGGCTCAAATGTGAGCGATGCGTCGTTGAGTTGCAACTTTTCGAGCGAGGCACGCAAATCCTCGTATTGGTCGGCCTCGACAGGATAGACACCGGCAAAGACCATAGGCTTCACGTCCTCAAAACCTGCAATGGCCTCGGTACAAGGGCGTGCAACCGAGGTAATCGTGTCGCCAACCTTAATCTCTTTGGAGTTCTTGATACCCGAGCAGATGTAGCCTACATCGCCAGCCTTAATCTCGGTGCGAGGTTGCATTTTGAGTTTCAATACACCGACCTCGTCGGCATCGTATTCGCTACCCGTGTTGAAGAATTTGACGTGCTCGCCCTTCTTAATCGAGCCGTTAAAGACGCGGAAGTAGGCAATAACGCCACGAAACGGGTTGAATACCGAGTCGAAAATCAGAGCCTGCAATGGAGCATCTTCATCACCCTTTGGAGCAGGAATACGATTTACGATGGCCTCCAATACCTCATCGACACCTTCGCCCGTCTTGCCCGAAGCGCAGAGGATAGAGTCGTGGTCGCAGCCGAGCAAATCGACAACCTGGTCCTTTACCTCGTCAATCATAGCCGACTCCATATCAATCTTATTGAGGACAGGGATAATCTCCAAGTCGTTACCCAATGCAAGATAGAGGTTCGATATGGTTTGGGCCTGAATACCCTGTGTTGCATCGACAATCAGCAACGCACCCTCGCACGATGCGATTGCGCGCGATACCTCATACGAGAAATCGACGTGTCCCGGGGTGTCAATCAGGTTGAGCGTATAGGTTTGGCCATCTTTGGCCTTATACTCCATCTGTATAGCGTGGCTCTTGATGGTGATACCCTTTTCGCGTTCGAGGTCCATATCGTCGAGGACCTGCGCCTGCATCTCGCGCTGGTTAAGCGTACCGGTAATCTCCAACAGTCGGTCGGCAAGGGTCGATTTGCCGTGGTCGATATGTGCAATAATGCAAAAATTTCTGATATTCTTCATAGCGCGGCAAAGATACAAAAAATTATTAAATACATAGTATTTATTGCGCTAAATAGAGTTTGTTGCCCCAATTTTTTTGTGGGGCGATGGCTGTTGGGTGGCCTTTGTGGGCTGATTGGTAGTGCGATACACCCCTATTTGAGCAACATACCGGCGATGACGAACGTTGCCAACGAAAGACTCGCCAGACCGTTGAGAGTGCCAAAGGCGATGCCGATAGAGCGTTGGCGTGTTGGGGTTACAAGTATGTGTTCGAGGATAATGCAGCTGCAGAAAAGCGCAACACCAATCCACGTCAGCGCGTTGCACGGCAGGTAGAGGAGCGTAAGGGCGATAAGTGTCGCAATGCTTACGATGTGGAGTGCGATGCTGATGTAGAGCGAAGTTGCAACCGAGAAGCGTGAAGGTATCGAG
>JAGBWT010000186.1 GCA_017629615.1 Alistipes sp.
CCCTCGGGTGACCAAAATTGCATTTTAGGCGAGATTATACAACGCTCGCCTTAATTGACGACGAAGGGCTGTACTTGCCGTACTGCCCTTTGTCGTCATATTGAGGTAGCGGCAGTAGAATCCGCATAAAATCAATTTTAATAGAATCGATTTTAATAAAACGTCCCCTTCGGCGCAAACAACAAATACCCAAAATTAAACGAGAGATAGTAGTTGTTGCCGCTATTCAAGCCATATTTGGTGAGCGAGAGGCTCACAGGGCCGAGAATTGAGCGATAGGATATGGTCAGGTCGGAGATATACTGCCAATGGCCAAAGGCGGAGGTTGTGTTGCGATACATCGCATAAAATCCTGCACGCAGATAGAGTTGGTCGATGATGTGGAACACGGGCATAATACCCATCGCAATATATCGCGAGGCGTGGTATTCGGGCATATAGAGCATCTGCGAATGGGTTGTCGGAGCGTATTGCGGCATCGAGGCGTTGGAGGCCAACTCTTCGACAAAGTCGGGGTGGTTGGTGTAGAGGCCCTCGACGCTATAACCGAGTGAAAACCAGCGACTACTGATTGGCAGCAGATGCTCCCACGCGACCTTTGAGCCGACCCAATCGCGACGTGCCGAGATGTAGTGTCCCTCGTTTTTCCAGCGGTCACGACCACCGACATAGATAGCCGACACCGATAGGCGATGGCCTCGGAATGGTGCTACGAGGTTGTCGAGCGTACTGCGACGGAACTGCAACTGCGCGGCATAGAAACCGAAGCGTGTAGGATTCGTCTGGTTTTGGAACTGATACACACCCTCGCCGAGGTTGAATGTCGCCTGCAAGAGCGAGCGCTTGGAGATGGCCACACCTGCGGATAACGACATAAAATGCTCCTTGTGCTTCATTCGGTGTGTATTATCGACCTTTGTGAGGTTGCCGAAGTTGCCATAGATGGTGTTGCGCACCGAGAAGATATAGTGGGCCGAGAAGAATAGCGGACGACGTGGCAGGACAAACATCTGCGCACCGATGCTACCGGCATTATAGACCGTACCGAGATAGAGTCGCATCGCGGCATTGACACCCACGCGACCGATATGCTCGTATTGGAAGTTTATTCGCGCCTGGTTGTAGGCGGTCGAGGAGATATTGGCACCAAACGAGAGGCGCAACGACGGTTGTGGTCGGAGCGGCAGGGTAGGGGTAAAGCGGCGCGACAGGGAGTCGTAGTCGAGGCGCGGAAAGCCCATCTCGAAGTCGTTGTTAGCCAAGAGGTTGCAAATGCCTTTGTGGAGTTGGTCGAAGGTGGCAGGTTGCTCACCGTGCGATGCTCCGGTCGTCAGCACAGCCTTCACATAACGCTCCTGATTGCGGTTCAGGCCCTCGATTTTGGCCTCCGACACCTCGATTGGCGGAAGGTGGCTACGGAAGGAGGCGCGACGCGATTCGACCTCCTCGCGACTGCGACGCGACGGTATGGTAGCCAAAATCTCGGCCATACGCTCCATCGTATCGTTGTAGCCCTGCTCGACAATCTTCATACCCTCGTCGAAGTCCAACATTCCCGACTCAACCTCGCGGTCGAGCATAATATTTCCCTCGCGCGGCAACTCATAGTTGGTTGCACCGATAAGCAGGCCCAAACCCTGCTCGACGATGTTGCTCGACTCGTCGATTTCGCGGTTGCCGAACGTACATTTTACACCGATGATATGGTCGGGCGCATAGGTCGAAGCCAAGTGCTGCCACGGGAAGTTGTCGAAGATACCGCCGTCGTAGAGCATCTTATCCTTGCGACGCAACGGCTTGAATATGAACGGTATGGACATCGACGCACGAACAGCCTCGGCCAGGTCGCCACGGTCGAAAAATTCGGCTTTGCGCCCTTTGAGGTCGGCAGCCACGCAGAAAAACGGCACCATCAGGCGCGAAAAATCGCCCTCACAAACGACCGTCGCCGGAGCAAAAAATCGGTTTAGCGCCAGGTCGATTTGGTTCGACGAGATGATGTCGGAGGGTAGTTGCACCGTGCGCTGACGCACACCGACCCTCTTGCCGGGGGTCGAGTCTTTGTCGCGCTCAACATCGAAGCGCAACGTGAGCAGCGGTTGTGGGGTATCGACCTCGCGGAAGTAGTGGTTGTAGCGGTCGGGCATACGACCCGAGAGCCACTGCTCAATATCACCCGAACGGACTATCTCGACCATCTCCTCGGGCGAGTATCCTGCGGCATAGAGTGCGCCGACAATAGCACCCATCGACGTACCGCCGATATAGTCGATTGCCACGCCATTCTCTTCGAGTGCGCGGATTACGCCAATGTGATAGAGACCCTTCGCTCCGCCTCCACTCAAAACCAATCCGACCTTCGGGGTCGCGACTGCCGAGGCGAAGCCGAGTGCGGCAACTATAAATATTACATATTTACGCCACATTTTTTCAAAAAATTTGTAACTTTGTCCCTACTATACCCGTTTATGGAGTGTAAAGTTACGAAAAAAGAGTAAAATTTCAAAATACAATATGGACAGCAAAATCAAAAACCTGCTCCTCTGCGTCGAGGAGTTTTGCCCACAGAATGCGGCCGAAATCGAGGCCTTTCGTATCAAAATGGTCGGTAAGAAGGGTGAAATCACCGCTCTGATGGAGGAGTTTAAGGGCATAGCACCCGAACTCAAACGTGAATATGGTCAGCGAATTAACGCCCTCAAACAGGCTGCGCTCACCAAAATCAACACCCTCAAAGAGGAGGCTGCGCAACGTGTAGCCGATGACAAAAAAATCGAGGATATGTCGCGCCCAGGTTCGGCCGAATCGCTCGGCTCGCGCCACCCTATTTCGATTGTAAAGAACGAGATTATAGATATTTTTGCCCGTATGGGTTACACGGTGGCCGATGGTCCCGAAATCGAGGACGACAACCACGTCTTCTCGTTGCTCAACTTCCCACCCGAGCACCCTGCTCGCGATATGCAGGATACATTCTTCATCGACAAGCAGTCGAACGAACCCGATTCGGGCGACGTTCTGCTCCGCACCCACACCTCGTCGATTCAGGTGCGCACGATGGAGAAGCAGCAGCCGCCTATTCGCGTAATCTGCCCGGGTCGCGTATTCCGCAACGAGGCTATCTCCTACCGCGCACACTGCATCTTCCACCTAATCGAGGGCCTCTATATCGACAAAAACGTCTCGTTTGCCGACCTCAAACAGTCGTTGCTCTACTTCGCAAAGGAGCTCTTCGGCGAGAAGAGCCAAATCCGCTTGCGCCCTTCGTACTTCCCATTCACCGAGCCATCGGCCGAGGTCGATGTTTCGTGTAACCTCTGCGGCGGCAAGGGTTGCCCTGTCTGCAAAGGTACGGGTTGGTTGGAGATTCTCGGCTGCGGTATGGTAGACCCTAACGTGCTGTCGGCCAACGGTATCGACCCTAACGAATACTCGGGTTTCGCGTTTGGTATGGGAGTTGAACGTATTGCGATGTTGAAGTTCGGAGTGAAGGACTTGCGCCTCTATTTCGAGAACGACGTGCGTTTCCTCCACCAATTCGACAGCGTACTGTAATAGGGTAGTGTGCGATGAAATTCAGAGGGTTGATATATGGCCTCGTGCTACTTGCGTTGCTCTGCGCCTTTCGTGCGTGGGGGCAGCAGGAGGGTAGCGGTACGCCCAAAAATCAACCCGAGGCCGAGCGTCGGTTTGCACTCTACACCGAGGCTCTGCGCCACCTGACCATTCACGGCGACACCGCCTCGGCACGCCGTCTTACGACCGAGGTGTTGGCTCTCGACTCGACCTATGCCCCTGCGCACTACCTGCGTTCGCGCATCGCGACCACCTATACGGAGGCCTTTGAGTCGGCCGAGAAGGCTATCGAGAGCGACTCCAACAACCTCTTCTACCTCCACGAGGCAGGTATGGCGGCCGTGAGGGTTAATCGCATCGAGAAGGCGATAGGCTACTACTCCCGCCTGGCGAGCCAAGCGACCGACCCCGACCACTACCGCGTGCTGGCGATGCTCTACACGATGTCGTCGCGCGACAACGAGGCCATTGCAGCCCTCGACACTGCCGAGGTGCGCTTTGGTCGAATAGGCTTCTTTACCCGTATGCGCCAACGTCTGCTGCTCAAAAACGGCCAAATCGAGAGGGCCGAGCGCGAGGCTCTGCGAGCAGCAACCGAAGCCCCATACGATGCCGAAAACCATACGGCATTGGCCCAAATCTACGCCTCGACGGGGCGTGACTCACTCGCAACAAACGCCTACACGAAGGCTCTCGAAGTCGATAAGAGCAATCCGCAGACGATTCTCGAATTTGCCGAATTTCTGCTGCATCGCCAACGCAACATCGAGTTTATGATGGCCATACAGAGCTTCGTGGAGTTGCGCGATGTCGATATTGCCACCAAGTTGGAAATCGTCGAGAAAATCATCGGCGACAAGGGTTTTGTGCGCAACAATCTCCTGCTCATAGAGCCTCTGTTGGCACGTATGGCCGAACTCTACCCCGACAACATCGAGGTTCTCGACCTCTATGCCGCCCACCTCGTCGCAACCAACAAAATCGACAAGGCGGGGCAGATATTCAAGCAGCGTATGGCTGTCGATGGCCCAAACAAGGAGGCCCTCGGGCGCATTATCGAAATCGAGCAATATCTCGACCGTCGCGACTCGGTGGCACACTACATCGATTTGGGCATCGGGCTCTACCCCAACGATATAGAGATGCGACTTCGCAAGGCTTGGCTGCAACACTCGGCCGAGGATTACGATGGGGTAGTGGCGACCCTCCACGAAGCCCTCACACACACCTCCGACCCAAAGGAGCAGAGTAGCATCTGGGGGCAGATTGGCGACACAGAGGAGTTGCGCAACAACATCAAGCAGTCGCATCGTGCCTACGCCAAGGCCCTCGCACTCAACCCCGATAACGCTGTGGCGCTCAACAACTACGCCTACAAACTCGCAGTCGCGGGCAAGCGCCTTGCCGAGGCCGAGAAGATGGCGTTGCGAGCCATAGAAATCGAGAAGAACAACGCCACCTTCCTCGACACGGTGGCCTGGGTATACTACCGCCTCGGCAACTATCAGCAGGCCAAGCGATATATGCAGCAGGCCCTCTCGTTCGACAAGCACAACTCGGCCGAATTGGCTCTGCACTATGGCGATATACTCGATGCGATGGGCGACACATTCCTTGCCCAAACATATTGGAAAAAGGCCCTCGAAAGGGGTTGTGAGGCCCAAAAGATTGAGCAACGCATCGAGGCCCAACGCCAGCGCACAGCACCCGCCCAAACCCCTAAAAAGAGAAAATAATCACACGCAATAGTATGAAGTTCCGCTCTCTGATACTGACCCTCGCAGCACTCGTGGTGGTGGCCCTGCCGCTCGTGGCACAAACCGCCAAAATCGACGAGCAACGCCGCATTATCGCCCAACTCGAAAAAAATATCGCGAAGGAGGAGGCCGAACTCTCGTCGCTGAAAAAGAGCAAGGCCTCGACCCAGAAGAAAATCAAGTCGCTGGCCCGTCAGGTCGAGCAGCGAACCGAACTCATCAACGCCACAACCACGCAGATAAAGCATCTCAACAACGAGATTGCCGCCTCGACACGTCGTGTCGAAGTGTTGTCGAACAACCTGACGCTGCTCGAAGCCTCGTGTGTCGAGATGGCTCGCGAAGCCTATCGTAACTATCGCTACAACAGCGTCTTGGCCTACATACTCTCGGCCCCTACGACGAGCGAATTTGCCAACCGCATAGCCTCGTTGCGCGTGGCGACCATCAAGCGCAAGGAGCAGATGGAGCATATCGTGTCGGTGCGCAGCGATGTGCAACGCGAGCGCGACAAACTCTCGAAGCGTCGCAAGGAGCTCGATGCCGAGAAGCGCAAACTCGCCAAGCGTCGCGATGCACTCAAAAAGAGCCTCAAATCGGCCAAAGCCGAGATTAGCCGCCTCACAAAGAGCGAGCGCGAGAAGTTGCGCTCGATGGACGAACATCGCAAGAAACTCGACTCGGCAATCAAGGAGTTGCGAGCCCTCACAAAGGGCAACAAGTCGGGTGCCGCATTCTCGACCAAGACCTCGGGTCTGCGCATACCTGTAAGTGGTGGCCGCGTGGTGCAATACAAGGGCAATATGGCCGAAATCGTGGGCCAAAAGGGTGCTGCGGTGACGGCAATCTACGAGGGTAAGGTGATGAAGGTCTCGCGCAACAAAATCAACAACAAATACGACATCTTTATCGCCCACGGCGAGTACATCTCGTCGTACGCCAACCTCGCCTCGACCACCGTCAAACAGGGAGATGTGGTCGCTCGCAACCAGAAAATCGGCGTCGTGGCACAGATGATTGACCCGACAACGATGGAGATGCAGCACAAAATCGTGTTCGGCATCTACGCCCCATCGTCGTCGATAAAGATGCAGGCCTCGACCCTCTTTAAGAGATAAACACCCCGAAAATGGATATACTTTATTTTAACGACGATTGCAACTACCGCCTACGCGACAAACGGTTGATACGCAAGTGGTTGCGCGAGGTGGCCAAAGCCGAAGGCGGCTATACAATCGAGGCTGTGAACTATGTTTTCTGCTCGGCGGCACGCCATCGTGCGATGAACATCGAGTTCCTCGGCCACGACTACTACACCGACATCATCACCTTCGACGACAGCCGCTTGAAGGAGCGAGTTATCGCGGGCGATATATTTATCGACGTCGAGACGGTGGCCGACAACGCCCGAATTTATGGCACAACGGCCCGTCGCGAGATGTTGCGCGTTATCGTTCACGGGGTGCTGCACCTCTGCGGACAGAAGGATAAAACCCCTCGCACAGAGAAGCAGATGCACCGCAAGGAGGATAAGTACCTGGCGATGTGGGAGGAGATGGCGCAGGAGGTGGCGCAAGTTAATGGGTAGAATGGGTAGCTTGAGTAGACTGGGTAGAATAAAAGGGGCAACCTATACTACTCATTCTACCCAGTATACCCAGTCTACCCAGCACAGCTCTTGCTAAAAAAAAAGAAAAAATGACACAAAAATACGATGTTATAGTAATTGGTGCAGGTCACGCAGGTTGCGAAGCTGCGGCGGCCGCAGCACGTATGGGGTCGAAAACCCTGCTTGTCACGATGGATATGACCAAGATGGCCTCGATGTCGTGTAATCCGGCCATAGGTGGCGTGGCAAAGGGGCAGATTGTGCGCGAAATCGACGCACTCGGAGGCCTCACGGGCATCGTAACCGACCTGACGACCATACAATTCCGTATGCTCAACCGCTCGAAGGGTGCTGCGATGTGGAGTCCGCGTGCGCAGTGCGACAAGAGCCGTTTCTCGGCCGAGTGGCGACGCAGGCTCGAAAACACGCAAAACCTCTATATTTGGCAAGATATGGTCGCGGAGATACTCTTCGACCACGAGGGGGAGAAACCGCGCGTAAAGGGCTTAAAAACGCAAATGGGCGTGGTTTTCGAGGCTACAACCGTAGTGCTTACCGCAGGCACCTTCCTCGCAGGCCTTATGCACTGTGGCAGAGCCAACGCCGCAGGTGGTCGCGCTGGCGATGCAGCGGCAATAGGGGTCAGCGAATCGTTGCAGAAGATAGGTATCGAGGTGGGTCGAATGAAGACCGGCACACCCGTACGCATCGACGCCCGAACGATAGATTTCGAGGCCCTCGAAGTGCAGCCGGGTGACGATGAGCCGCAGAAGTTCTCCTTCTCCGACGAGACCGAGCCGGTGCGCCATCAGATGCCTTGCTTCCTCGTCTACACCTCGAAGGAGGTACACGACACGCTCCGCACAGGCTTCGACGACTCGCCACTGTTCAACGGCACAATTCGCGGCATCGGTCCGCGCTACTGCCCGAGCATCGAGGATAAGTTGCGCACCTTTGCCGACAAGGAGCAACACCAACTCTTCCTCGAACCCGAGGGCGAAACGACCAACGAATACTATCTCAACGGCTTCTCTTCGTCGCTGCCTTACGACGTGCAACTCGCTGCCCTTCACCAAATTAGGGGCTTGGAAGATGCCCACGTCTATCGCCCGGGCTACGCCATCGAGTACGACTACTTCCCACCGACGCAGTTGTGGCACTCGTTGGAGAGCAAAGTCGCTGATAATCTGTACTTTGCGGGCCAAGTGAATGGCACGACGGGCTACGAGGAGGCGGCCGCGCAGGGTCTGTTGGCAGGTATCAACGCCCACCGACGTTGTCGAGGCGAGGAGCCTATCGTGTTGCACCGCGACGAGGCCTATATCGGAGTCTTGATTGACGACCTCGTGACCAAAGGTGTCGATGAGCCATACCGAATGTTCACCTCGCGTGCCGAGTACCGCATCTTGCTCCGTCAGGACAACGCCGACCAACGACTCACGCCACTTGGTCGAAAATTGGGTCTGATTTCGCAGTCGAGATACGAAAAATATGAAGAAAAAATTTCGCTCCTAAAATCGCTTATAGAGTACACTCGTTCGCAGAGTGTGAAAATATCGGAAATTCAGAACTATTTAATTTCACTCGGTTTGCCACCTGCAACGCAGGGTCGCAAGATATTCGACTTCGCTTTGCGCAACGAAATCACACTCGCGGCACTCGTCGAGGTACTCCCGAAGCTCCGCCGTTTTGTCGAGGAGAGGGGTATCACAAGCGAGATTATCGAGTTGGCCGAAATCGAAATTAAGTATAGCGGATATATCGAGCGCGAGCGTTTGGTGGCCGAAAAGTTGCACCGCTTGGAGGGTATAGCCATTCCGAGCGACTTCGACTACGCCTCGATGCAGTCGCTCACAATCGAAGCACGCCAAAAACTGCAACGCATACGCCCTACGACCATCGGTCAGGCCTCGCGCATACCGGGAGTATCGCCAGCCGATGTCAATGTGCTGCTCGTCAAGTTTGGCCGATAGCCCTGTCAAAATTGTTCCTCGTGGAACATCGGGGTAAAACAAAAACGGATTGTTCTACGTGGAACAATCCGTTTTGCTTTGAGTATCAACACCTTACTCTACTACGACACACCACCCGTGTTTATCCTCGGCACGACCATACTGCACATCTTGCAACGAGTGGTAGAGGTCGAGAAGCACCTCGCCAACCTCGTCGCCAAAGCAAATTGTCGTATCGTTATCGGGGTCGTAGACCTTGCCGAGTGGCGTAATAATCGCGCCCGTACCGCAAGCACCGCACTCGTCGAACGACGAGAGCTCGGCAACATCGACCTTGCGCTGCTCAACCGTAAAACCTTTATCGCGAGCAAGTTGCATCAGCGAATCATTGGTTATCGAAGGCAAAATCGAAGGCGAAGCAGGGGTAACATAGGTCTTGCCCTTGATTGCGATAAAGTTGGCTGCGCCACACTCCTCGATATAGCGATGCTCGACCGACTCGGTATAGAGAACCGCGCTATAACCCATCTGATGAGCCTCTTCGTAGGACAACATACTCGATGCGTAGTTGCCACCCACCTTCACATCGCCCGTACCGAGAGGTGCCGAGCGGTCTTGATTGCGATTGACAATAGCGTCGATAGGGCGGATACCCTCCTTGAAATATGGGCCTACGGGGGTTGCAAAGACGCAGAAGCCAGCCTCGCCCGATGGTCGCACCGTCAGACGTGGGCGCGTACCAAACAGCACGGGGCGCACATAGAGTGCCGCCTGCGACTCGTAAGGGGGTAAAAATTCGATATTACGTCGCACAATCTCCTTGCAAGCCTCGACAAACATCTGCTCCGAAGGCATCGGGAGGCACAATTTACGCGCACCTGCCGCCATACGACGCGCGTGGGCATCGGGGCGGAACAGACGCACCCGACCATCGACACCGCGAAAGGCCTTGATACCCTCGAAGGCCTGCAAGCCGTAGTTTAGGCAAGCCGAACACATATGCACAGGGATATACTCCGACGTGGTGTATTCGGGCTCCGACCAACGGCCGTCGCGATAGTATTGGCGAAGATTCTCGCCACCTGTTTCATTGAAATCGAAAGACAATGAGTCCCAATTCAATTCCATTGTATTCTTATCTATTTGAACTGTTTTTCTGTTAGTTACAGCGGCAACGGGGCAACCCGAAGCGGTTGTTCCACGTGGAACTAACCGACAATCGAACCCGCCTTAACCGCCTCCGACGGCTGCACCAAACGCAATGCGCCCGTTGCATCTTCCGCCATCAAAATCATACCCTGCGAGAGGATACCCTTCAACTCGCGCGGTTGGAGATTGACCAAAACAAGCACCTGCTTGCCGACCAACTCCTCGGGGGTGAAGTGTTCGGCGATGCCCGATACAATCGTGCGCTCGTCGATACCCGTATCGACCGTCAGTCGGAGCAACTTCTTGGTCTTGGCAACCTTCTCGGCCGCAATGATGGTCGAAACGCGAATATCCATCTTCTGGAAATCGTCGAATGTACACTCCTCCTTCTGCGGCTCTGCCTTAACCTCGGCTGCGGCATTCTGCTTCGAAATCTCTTCGAGGCGGTCAAGCTGCTTCTGGATAGTATCGTCCTCTATCTTCTCGATGAGGAGCGAAGGCTCGCCAATATGGTGTCCATCAGCCAACAAATCCAGAGCTCCGAGGCGCTCC
>JAGBWT010000187.1 GCA_017629615.1 Alistipes sp.
GACGAAGAACCAGAAATCGAGGTCGAGTTTATTCTGCCCGACGACGAGGCCGACGACGAGGCCGACGAAGAACAGTCTATCGTAGCCGAGGAGGTTGTGGCCGAAGAAAAGGTCGAAGAAGAGGTCGAAACGGAGCCTGCCGATGTTGAAGAGCCTGTGGCCGAAGAGCAGGAGGTAGAGCCTGTGGCCGAGGAGGAGACCGAAGAGGAGTCTGCCGAGGTCGAAACGGTTGTTGCGCCCGAGCAGACCCACGTCGAGCAGACCCACGTCGAGCAGACCCACGTCGAGGAGTCCCACGTCGAGGAGTCCCACGTCGAGCAGACCCACGTCGAGCAGACCCACGTCGAGGAGTTGGCCGAAGATGATGAGGTTGAAGATGAGCCGTTTGGTGGTCTGCCGATGATAGAGGCGTTGCCAATCGAGCGCCCTGTGGTCGAGGCATCGTCGGGTGGCGAACTCTCGCTCTTTGGTGACGAAGAGAGGGTTGAGCGCAAGAGTCGCAAGGCGCGTCGCAATATAATCAGGTCGCTCTACGAGGAGGAGAGTCCGGCAACGATAGCCGAGGAGCCGAGCGTTGAAGAGTCGAACGCAGAGGTGTCGGCCGAGGTTGTTGAGCAGGTCGAGGAGGTGGCGCAGCAAGTTGTTGAGCCACAAGTTGAGCAGCCGCAAGTTGCTGTTGCAGAGCCGTTGGAGTCGGAGAGTGTCGAATTGCCGTCCGAGGAGTCGCCACGAGTGCTTGGCGAGGTGTTGGGTGGCGATGTGCAGGTCCTGGGCGATGCTATGGCTGCGCAACCATCGATTTCCGACTCGTTGCCGCTTACGTCGATTTGTGAGGCGATAGGTGTTGCCGACCGATATATGCTCGCTCGCGAGTTGTTCGATGGCGATACGAAGGCTTGCGAGGAGGCGTTGAAGGCCCTCGATGCAATCGACAACTTCGACGACTGTATGGTTCATATTGTTGAGAACTACTCGTGGTTGCCAACCTCGAATGGGGCGAAACTTGTGGTCGATTTGTTGCAACGCAAATTTCAGTAGTATATGGCAAAACTATATATTGTTCCCACACCGATAGGCAATCTCGACGACATCACGTTGCGCGCCGTCAAGGTGTTGCAGCAGGTCGATTTTATATTGGCCGAGGATACGCGCACCTCGTCGGTGTTGATGAAGCATTTGGGAATCGATAAACCTTTGCGCTCACACCATAAATTTAACGAGCACGCGACCGTCGCTGCCGTTGCCGACTCTATTGCCGAGGGGCGTAACGTGGCATTGGTCTCCGATGCGGGTACTCCCGGTATCTCCGACCCCGGCTTTTTGCTTGTGCGCACCTGTGTTGAGCAGGGCATCGAGGTCGAGACTCTGCCAGGTGCAACGGCTTGTATTCCTGCGTTGGTGCAGAGTGGATTTCCGTGCGACCGCTTCTGCTTCGAGGGCTTCTTGCCGCAGAAGAAGGGCCGTCGCAAACGTCTGGCCGAATTGGCTGCCGAGCCTCGTACGATAGTCTTTTACGAGTCGCCATATCGCGTAGTCAAGTGCTTGGAGCAGTTGGCCGAGACCTTTGGTCCGGAGCGTATGGTATCGGTGTCGCGCGAATTGACCAAAAAGTTTGAGCAGACGGTGCGAGGAACACTTGCCGAAGTGGTTACCCACTTCCGCCACCAAGCCCCAAAGGGCGAATTTGTGATAGTCCTGTCGGGTAGTAACTATAAACCGCACGCAACGGAGTGTGACCAACAACAAAGCGAGGAGGACGATGAGTAGGGGTGTAGATAGAGATTGGCGCGTTGGGCTTTTGTGGTGGCTCTGCCGTTTGCTGGCCGTGATGCCCGATTGGTTCAAGTACTATGTCGTGTTGGAGTGGATTTATTTCATTCTGCGATATGTTTTGCGCTACCGACGTCGTCTGATTTTGCGCCAACTATCCGAATCGTTCCCCGAAAAGAGTGAGAAGGAGTGCCGTCGCATCTGCAACGACTACTATCGTACGCTCGCCGAGATGGTGGTCAATATCGTGACGTTGGCGGGTATGTCGGCCGAGGAGCGGTCGCGTCGCTTGACGATAGAGGGCGGCGATGTTGTCGCTTCCGAAATCGAGAATCGCAACAGCGTGATGCTTACGTCGCACTATGGCTGTTGGGAATACGCCTCGTTTGTGGTCGAACTCTTTACCGATGTGCATCTGGTTGCGGCATATCACCCGCTTACCAACAAATTGATAGACCGTCTGTTGCTTCGTATGCGTACCCACGAGCGAGTGACGCCTGTGGCGAGCAACGCCTTTATGCGTTTCTATATCGAAAATCGCGACGGCATCGATGGCAAGAACTTGATGCTTGGTCTTATTGCCGACCAGAATAGTCCGCCTCGCAAGGATATTCATTGGTACAACTTCCTCAACCATCCGACGCTCTTCTTCGAGGGTGGCGAGGCGTTGGCGTTGAAGTACCACCTGCCGGTCTATTATGTCGAGGTTGAGCACGTGCGCCGAGGGTATTATAATTGCTCATTTACGAAGATTTACGATGGTGAGGCCGAGGTTGCTCCTCACGAGATTACGGAACGATATGTGCGTCTGTTGGAGCAATCCATCAGCCGACGTCCTGAGTTGTGGATGTGGTCGCATCGTCGTTGGAAGATAGTGCCCGACCCCGAAACGGGTCGCCCACGCTGGGTCGGATAGTGTGTCGAGAGTTAGATGAAGGTTGCAGTCGTCATATTGAATTGGAACGGAGTGTCGCATCTGCGTCGCTTTCTGCCATCGGTGGTTAGCCGAACGGAGGGTGCCGATATTGTTGTGGCTGATAATGGCTCGACTGATGAATCGGTCGAGGTGTTGGAGCGCGAGTTTCCGAGTGTGAGGGTGGTGCAACTCGACCGCAATTATGGATTTGCCGAGGGCTACAATCGAGCGTTGGAGCAGTTGCACGGCTACGACCTTTTTGTGTTGCTTAACTCCGATGTCGAGCCCGATGAGGGGTGGCTTGCTCCATTGGTCGAGGTTATGGAGAGCGAGGCCGATGTGGCAGCCGTAGGCCCGAAGATATTGTCGCTTGCCGAGCGCGACCGCTTTGAGTATGCGGGGGCGTCGGGTGGATATATCGACTATCTGGGCTATCCATTCTGTCGTGGTCGAATATTGGAGGCTACGGAGCGTGACGAGGGGCAGTACGACGACCGTCGCGACCTGTTTTGGGTCTCGGGTGCAGCATTTTGTTGCCGAGCCGAACTATTCAAGGCGTTGGGAGGCTTCTGTGGCGAATTTTTTGCCCATATGGAGGAGATAGACCTATGTTGGCGTATGCAACTTGCAGGTTGGAGAGTGGTCGTTGAGCCGCGAAGCCGTGTTTGGCATCTGGGCGGAGGAACGTTGCAGAGCAGTTCGCCTCAAAAACGATTCTACAACCATCGCAACAACTTGGCGATGTTGTTCCGCTGCGCATCGCCAATGCAACGCGTGGTGGTGGCCGTTGTTCGACCGCTACTCGATTTGGCTGCGGCTTTGAGTTATGGCGTAGGTGGCGATTGGGCCTCGGCGAAGGCTGTTTGGAGGGCCTATCGCGACTTTATGGCGTGGCATCGACGTTTGTCGCACGAGCGACGCGAGATACAGCATACGGCCGTATCGCGTTCGCAATATATATATAAGGGTATTATTCCGCTACGCTATCTGTTGGGGTGGCGAAGCTTTGATAAATTGATGTAAAGATGCGTAAACTTGTAATTATTCCGACCTACAACGAGCGAGAGAATGTAGCTCGTATGATTGAAAAGGTGTTGTCGTTGGAGGGTGACTTCAATCTGCTCTTTGTTGATGATGGTTCGCCCGATGGTACGGCCGAGATTATCGAGGAGTATCAGGCAAAATATGGCGAGCGCGTTAATCTGATTAAGCGTGCCGGCAAGTTGGGTCTCGGTACTGCCTATATTGCCGGATTTCGTTGGGCTTTGGAGCGCGACTACGACTATATCTTCGAGATGGATTGTGACTTTTCGCACAATCCCGACGACTTGTTGCGCCTAACAGCCCGCTTGGATAACGATGCCGATGTGGCGGTCGGCTCGCGATATGTGAGAGGTGTGAATGTGGTGAATTGGCCACTCTCGCGCCTGCTGATGTCCTACTTTGCATCGAAATATGTCCGCATCATAACAAGTATGCCCGTATGTGATGCAACCGCAGGTTTTGTCGGTTACCGTCGCGAGGTGTTGCAGGCGATGAACCTCCCTACAATCGAAATGATTGGCTACGGCTTCCAAATCGAGATGAAATATACGGCTTGGAAGTTGGGCTTCCGCATTGCCGAGGAGTCGATTATATTTGTAGACCGCGAGGCCGGTGTCTCCAAAATGTCGAGCAGTATCTTTGGCGAGGCCTTCTTTGGGGTCTTGAAGTTGCCGTTTAGGAAGATATACCGCGCGTAAATTGATTTTATAAGCTCTTTGCTTCCGCTAACAAAGAAAGTGACCAATGGGACGTACATCGAGTACTACCCATCGGTCACTTTTTTTGCCTCCCGATGTGCCAAAAGCAATATTATAGGCGCAAAAAACCTACAAAACTTTTTTCGTTTACAAAGTTTTCTTGTATATTTGCACCCTGAAAACTCGTCATTTGTTGATGGCGTAATAGTTTGAAAAGGTACAAAGGTTATGTCACACCGCGAAAGAATAGTAGAACGTGCGGCAACGATGTTTGCCGAGCAGGGCATAAAGTCTATCAGAATGGACGATGTGGCCAAGTCGCTCGGTATGTCGAAGCGTACGCTCTACGAGATGTTTGCCGATAAAGAGGAGTTGCTCTACCACTCTGTTCGCCATTTGAACGAGGTGCAGAATCGGCAGTCGCGAGAGGCGATGCAACGTTTCGAGGGTAATATTGTCGCGATTTTTGAGGGTATCAAGGTTGCGATGAAGGTTCAGCCGACGATGCACCGAATTATGGGCAATCTCCAAAAATTCTATCCTGCACTCTATGAGCGTATTAGGGGCGAAATGGAGCAGGAGCACGGAGCGCGCTTGTACGAGATGATTATGGGTTATATCGACGAGGGACTTATTTTGCCACAGACCAACGTGCGACTCTCTATTACATTGCTCTATTATACGACGATGTCGATTATCACGATGCCGCTCGGTAAGGCTTCGTCGGAGAGTGTCGATAGGCAGGAGTTGTTGATGTATGCGGTTGTAAATTTCTTCCGCGGAATATCGACCGTAAAGGGTGTTTTGCAGATTGACGAATATTTTGCCGCCAACGGTGAGTCGGCCTCTGAATAAGAATTGATAAAGTATAAAATTATAAATTGTAGTAAAATTATGAAAAGATTGGTTTTGATGTTGGGCTTCATTGCCGCGACGCTCTCCATTTCGGCGCAAGAGCAGCAGAAGGAGGCGTTGGTATTGACCCTTAATCAAGCGTTGGATATCGCGCTCAGCGAGAATCCGACCATCAAGGTTGCCGATAAGGAGATTGAGGTGAAGCGTTATGCCAAGCAGGGTACCTACGCCAAGCTCTATCCGCAGATTGACGCAACGGCCACCTATCAGCGTGTGTTGGCAAAGCAGACGATGAGTATGGACTTCGGTGGTCAGACACAGACTATCAAGGTTGGTAGCGACAACTCGTTCAATGGTGGTATTACGGCAGGTATGCCTATCATTAACGCGCAGTTGTGGACAAGCCTCAAAATCTCGGCCCTCGATGTTGAGTTGGCTGTCGAGAAGGCTCGTTCGTCGCGTATCGATATGGTAGAGCAGGTGACGAAGGCTTACTATGCAGCGCTGTTGGCAAAGGAGTCGCGCGACCTCTATAAGCGAGTTTACGACAATGCTGTCGAGAATAACTCGATTGTCAAGAAGAGATACGATGTGGGCCAAGTGTCGGAGTACGATATGATTTCGTCGAATGTCTCGGTGCAGAATGCGATACCTAATGTTATCGAGGCCGAGAATAGCGTGGTGCTTACGCTTTGGCAGTTGAAGGCGTTGCTCGGTATCGACCTCGAAAAGAATATCGATGTTGCCGGTACGCTGACCGACTACGAGGGTGTGATGAACGATGGTTATAAGATTTCGCAAATCGATTTGACCAACAACTCGACCCTCAAACAGCTCGATATTCAGGAGCAGCAGTTGGAGAAGGCTGTGAAATTGACCAAGATGGCCAACGTGCCAACCCTCTCAATCAATGCTGCCTACCTCTATACCGCACTTGGTAACGACGGTAAATTCTTCAATAAGGGTGCGTGGAATCCATACTCCTATGCAGGTTTGTCGCTCAATATTCCGATTTTTGCCGGTAATGCGAAGCGTGCCGCAACTCGTGAGCAGCGTCTCAACCTCTCGAACTTGAAGTTGCAGCGCGAGAATGCCGAGCGTATGTTGCGCGTCTCGGTTGTGCAGTATCTCAACAATATGGAGTCGAGCGTGAAGAAGTACTATGCCTCGGCAGCTACTGTTTCGCAGGCGCAACGCGGCTACGACATCTCGGTAAAGCGTTACGAGGTGGGTCGCGGTACGTTGGTCGATATCGACAACTCGCAGCTTGCGCTTACACAGGCCGAGTTGAGCCGCAATCAGTCGATTTTCAATTTCCTTACGGCGAAGGTTTCGTTGGATAAGGTTCTGGGTAACTACGAGAATAATAAATAAACGATAGATGATTATGAAAACAATGTTTAAGTCGCTGCTTGTTGTAGTTGCAATGGCAGCAGTAGCCTGTGGCGGAGCCGAGGATAAGAGCGCAGCGCAGGCAGAGGTAAAATTGCCTAAAATCGAGGTTGAGAAGGCTGTTGCCCGCGATGTCGTTCAGCAGGTTATCTTTACGGGTAGCGTAGAGGCCGAGGTTGTGAATAATATCGCACCACAGTCGCCTCGCCGTATTACCGATATTCGTGTCGATGTTGGTGACCACGTATCGAAGGGCGATGTGCTTGTGAGCCTTGAAAATACGGCTCTTTCGCAGGCAAAGGCCCAGATGGATAATGCCAAGTTGGAGTATGAGCGTACGAACGAACTCTATGAGTTTGGCGGTGCTTCGAAGTCGGAGTGGGACGCTCGTCGTCTGCAATACGAGGTTGCAAAGTCGGCATACGAGAACCTGTTGGAGAACACCACTTTGGTAGCCCCTATCTCGGGTATCGTTTCGGCTCGCAACTACGATAAGGGCGATATGACGGGTGGTAGCCCTGTGCTTGTTATCGAGCAGATTCGTCCTGTAAAGATTATGATTAACGTGTCGGAGGCCCTCTTCTCGAAAATCCGCAAGGGTATGAAGGTCTATGTTACGCTCGACGCCTATGGCGAGGAGCAGTTTGCCGGCTCGATTGCCCGCATCTATCCGACAATCAACAACGCAACCCGCACCTTCCCTGTCGAGGTTTCGGTTCCTAACCGCGACGAGCGTGTGCGTCCGGGTATGTTTGCCCGCGTGACACTTCCATACGGTAAGGCAAAGCGCGTAGTTGTTGAGGACCGTGCTATCAACAAGTTGATGGGTTCGGGCGACCGCTATGTCTATATCTTCGACGCGGCAACTTCGACCGTTCGTTACAGCAAGGTTGAGTTGGGTCGCCATATGGGTACCGAGTACGAGATTCTCTCGGGTATCAAGGCTGGTGAGGCTGTCGTTGTAAAGGGTCAGTTGGCTCTTACGAACGGCGCACAGGCAGAGGTTGTAAATAAATAGAACAGAGCAAGATGAATATCTATAAAACAGCAGTCAATAACCCGATTACGACGATACTCGTATTTGTCGCCGTAGCATTGTTCGGTATCTTCTCGTTGGTGAAGTTGCCAATCGACCTGTTGCCGCGCATTGATACGCCGTATATTATGGTTATCACGGCCTATCCGGGTGCAAGTGCGGAGGATATTGAGGAGAACGTTACCAAACCGCTCGAAAACTCGCTCAACGGTGTGGACGACCTCAAACATATCTCCTCCAAATCGAAGGAGAATATCTCGGTTGTAACGTTGCAGTTTGAGTACGGTGTAGACCCCGATGTGGCTACCAACGACGTGCGCGACAAACTCGACGTTGCAAAGAACAACCTTCCCGACGAGGTTAATACGCCTATCATCTTCAAATTCTCGACCGACGAGATTCCTATCTTGCTGATGTCGATTAAGGCTAATGAGTCGTGGAGTGGCCTTTATAAGATTATCGACGAGCGTGTCTCGACTCCGTTGGCTCGTGTCAGCGGTGTGGGTACTGTCTCGGTGCAGGGTATTCCGGAGCGTCAGTTGCAGGTCTATTGCGACCCATACAAGTTGGAGGCCTATGGCTTGACTATCGAGGGTATCTCGCAGACCATCGCCTACGAGAATATGACAATCCCTGCGGGTCAGATGGATATTGGTACCAACACCTACGCTTTGCGTGTAGACCAGGAGTTTACCGACGCCAAGGAGTTGGAAAATATCGTTGTCGGCTCGCGTGGTGGTGCCAATATCTACTTGCGCGATGTTGCTACGGTGACCGATACCGAGCAGGAGCGTTCGCAGGAGGCCTACAACAATGGCGAGCGTAGCGGTCTGATGATTATCCAGAAGCAGACGGGCGCCAACTCGGTGCAGATTTCGCAGAAGGTTAAGGAGGAGTTGGCAAAGATTGCTCCAACGTTGCCTTCCGATGTGCGCGTAGTTCCGTTTGTCGATACATCGGACAACATTCTCGACACTGCATCGTCGTTGCTCGAAACGATTATGACAACCTTTATCGTCGTGATGTTTGTCGTGATGTTGATGCTCGGCCGTTGGCGTGCGATGTTTATCATCATCTTGACGATTCCAATCTCGATGCTCTCGGCGTTGATTTATCTGCTCTTCACCGACGACTCGCTCAATATTATCACAATGTCGGCCCTCTCGATTTCGATTGGTATGGTGGTCGATAATGCGATTGTGGTCTTGGAGAATATCACGACCCACGTCGACCGAGGCTCGCGAGTTAAGCAGGCAGCGATATTTGCGACCAAGGAGGTTGGTCTTTCGATTATCGCCTCGACGCTGACGACGTTGGCTGTATTCTTGCCGCTCACGATGATTGAGGGTATGGCCGGTGTGCTCTTTAAGCCGATGGGTTGGATGGTAACCATCACGCTGACCGTCTCGATGGCTGCGGCTCTTACCTTTACGCCGGTACTCTGCTCGCTCATTATGAAGCAGAAGCCTGTTAAGTCGCCATTGCAGCGTTGGGTCGATGCGGCTATGAGCCGATTGGACGACATCTATGAGAAGACGTTGGAGTGGTGCGTAAATCACCGTAAGACCTTCGTTATTGGTGCGGCGCTTCTGTTCGTGGGCGTTGTTGTGTTGATTGCGCCGCGTGTCAAGACCGAGTTCTTCCCTGTGCAGGATAATGCCCGTATTACGGCTACCGTGAAGCTTCCGGTTGGTACGCGTCAGGAGGTAACCCGCGATTTGGCGTTGCGTATCAGCAACCAATTCCGCGAGAGCTATCCCGAGATTAAGACTATCGGTGCGTCGCTCGGTGTTGCCGATACCGATAACTCGTTTGCAGCAATTCAGGATAATGGTACTCACCATATTTCGCTCAATATCTCGCTCGTTCGTAAGACCGACCGTGAGCGTACGCTGACCCAGATTGCCGACCTTATGCGTAAGGATTTGGAGGGCTATACCGAGGTTCGTACCTTCGAGGTTATCGAGTCGGGCCAGAAGGGTGGTACAGGTGGTCAGGCTTCGGTCGATATCGAGCTCTATGGCTACAACTTTGCCGATACCGACCTCGCGGCTGCCCAAATCAAGGAGATGATGCTCTCGGTTCCGGGTTGTACGGAGGTTGTGATTTCGCGCGACGAGTATACGCCTGAATATCAGGTTGTCTTCGACCGCGAGAAGTTGGCAATGAACGGTTTGAATGTGGCTACCGCTGCAACGTTCCTCCGCAACCGTGTCAATGGTTCGGTAGCGTCGTACTATCGCGAAGATGGCGAGGAGTACGATATTCTCGTGCGCTATGCTCGCGAGTTCCGTGAGTCGGTCGAGGAGATTGAGAACATCACCCTCTACAACACCTCGACGGGTGCAGCGTTGAAGGTGCGCGACTTGGGCCACGTTGTCGAGACGCAGTCGCCTCCGACCATCGAGCGTAAGGACCGTTCGCGCTATGTCAAGATTTCGGGTTCGGTAGGTCACGGCTATGCTATGTCCGACATTATCGAGGGAACGGTTGCCCGCCTTAAAGAGATGGAGTTGCCGGCAGGTGTAACCTGGGGCCTGGGTGGTACTTACGAGGACCAGCAGGATACGTTCCGCGACCTCCTTATGTTGCTCGTGCTGATGGTTATCCTCGTCTATGTGATTATGGCTTCGCAGTTTGAGTCGTTGCTCTATCCATTCGTGATTATGTTCTCGTTGCCATTTGCTATCGTGGGTGTATTGCTCGGCTTGTGGCTTACGGGTACGGCTGTCGGTGTGATGGGTCTGCTCGGTGTGCTGATGTTGGTTGGTATCGTGGTGAATAACGGTATCGTGCTTGTCGACTACACCCGACTTCTCATTGGCCGTAAGATGGGTATCATCGAGGGCTGTGTTGCTGCGGGTCGTTCGCGTCTGCGTCCAATCCTGATGACCACGGCAACGACTGTACTCGGTATGGTGCCTATGGCTGTTGGCTCGGGTGTCGGCTCGGAGATGTGGAACTCGCTCGGTATGGTTGTGGCTTGCGGTTTGACCTTCTCGACCCTCGTTACACTCTACCTGATTCCTGTTCTCTTTGCAGTGTTCGCATTGCGTGGCGAGCGTCGTCGCGCCAAGCGTCTTGCAGCTCAAAATGCGCAGTAATAACCCTTAAAGCAGAAAATATATGAAAGCAATATTTATAGCCTGCAATCAGGCACTCTACGAAGAGGTTCAGCAGCGCTTGTCGGCACTTGGTGTTCGAGGCTATACGGCTTGGGAGGAACTTATCGGTTGCGGTACTGCAACCGGTGAGCCTCACCTCGGCGATGCCGTTTGGCCAACTATGAACGCGTCGCTTATTAGCGTGGTCGAGGATTCGCAACTCGATGCCGCTATGGAGGCTCTTCGCCAAATCGATAACGCTAACCCACAGCTTGGTCTTCGGGCATTCTGGTGGGAGGTTGGCGGCACTCTGTAAAAATTGATTTTAGGCGGATTATACTTCCGCTAACAAAAACGCGTCAATGGGACGTACACCAAGTACTACCCATCGACGCTTTTTTTTGCCGAGCGTTGTATAATCCTGCCTAAAATCAATTTTGGCCACCCGAGGGTGGCTCTTTTTTGTTTTAGGGTCGTTAATGGCGTTAGAGTCGTTAGGGGTTATTAGGGGTTATAGGCTACCCAGCCTACTCAATCTATCCAGGATTACTCATTCTACCTATTTGTTGTGGTTGGCCCATACCCTGCACACAATCCCGAGCCGTGAGGAAGAAGACGAAGTTAGGGGGATTTAGGGGGTGTAAAGATTTGGACTTTGCACAAAAGCAAAAGTCCCCCTCACAGGAGGGGGATTTAGGGGGTGGGTAACACAAAAGGTGGTGTTTACACCACTATATTAAAAGCAACAAAGGCCTCCTGAAGGAAGCCTTTGTGATTATATGAAGAAATCGTTATTTCTTCATATAGCTTTTAATATATTGTACTCTAATGGATAACTTATATACCTTTTGCGAACATCATAAAACACTTTGCTAAGTCGGGGTCTAATTCAATATCATTGTCATTTGCTATTGTACAAACTGTCATATTTACAATATCACCATCAATACCTTCGATTACTAATGACTCAACAATATTGCTTATTTCGTTAAAGTTTTTACCCTCAAACAATTCTTTATTGTCTATTATTGTATTATACCACTTTTGTTTAAGTGCTTCTGGAATATCCTTACTTTTAAGATATTCAGACAATACGGTTTTCTCTGTTGTTTCAAAACTTTTTGTATTCATATACTTTTTATGTTATTTATTATTTTACTACTAAAGGCATTGGATCTTTTTTGATATCTACATCAGAATCCCCAAAATAATGATATTGCAGACTCCAATAATCTGAATCAAAATGTTGTGGTAAATTATAAATTTGAAAACACGCCTTTTTTGTGTTGTTAATGCAAACTTTTCCAGAGAAAGATTTGCCTATATACCATTTTGATATTAAGCACATCCAAGGAAATATATTCGGAAATCTAGACAAGTTGTCAATAATAACTTCCATATCTATTGTCCATTGGGGATTGTTGGATTTAACATCAATTGCTTCTATCCTTAAATAGCATGGTATACCATTCTTTGATTGTGTAGTTGTACTACCTCCACCATACGAAAAATTAGTACCATTTATTTGAGTTTTAGAATTAGATGTGGAACTTTTGGAGCCTGAGCCAAAAGCCATGTCGGAAAATCCTATAACACTTGCACTAGAAGTACTCTTTGTTGATTTTGTTGAATTTATATTTGTCGAGCCGTGAGAGATATTGTATGAACGTGAACTAGATTTAGTAGCTACCGTTTCCTTTGCACCCATATAATATCCTAATTTTATATGCAATACAGCATCTTCTTTACTAGTCTCCACGTAACCTATCTCATTAAGTCTTGCTCTTAGCGAATTACTATACTCCTGAAATTCTAAATAATTAACACCTTCCATTGTTTCGTTTGGCATCAAATAATAACTTTTTATTGTCGGATGGACGCCTCTAGAAATTAGTGCAACCCAGAATTGATCCCACATGCCAGCTTTCGTAGTCGGTACGCAAAAAAAGACTGCAAAAATTAAAATCACAAATCTTAAAAATCTTGTTTTCATAAATGTATAAGTTTTTTGCCCACTTGCCTCTGTGAGTGGTTAGTATATAAAGAAAGTGTGAGGCAATTCGTTTATCTCACAGCAGGCATTTGGCGTGGCCTAAGAGTAAATAAACAATACCTCACACCGCAGGTATATCAAGTGAGATATATCCATACACGGTAATGAGTGTTGTACTGCTTATCCTTACTCTTTCAAAATCGCCAAATTTTGCTGCGAAGGATTAGCGAAACACTTTCACTAATAATATGTCTGCAATCCGA
>JAGBWT010000026.1 GCA_017629615.1 Alistipes sp.
AACCTCCGCCTCTTTAACGCCCAATTTGTCCACAATCGTTTTAACGACTTTTGCTTGAATTTCAGACATAACTTTCAATTTTTGGTTAAACATTTAATATTGTTGTGAAATTTTGATTTCGTACAACACGCTCTGCTATATCTCTGCTTTCACGGCTAAAAATTCCGTGCAGGAAAACATAACAAAACTGCGCAAAGATAACACTTTTTTATTATCTTTGGCATAAGTTTGCAAATATTTTAACTTGAATGCATAAAATTGTTAAATAAAACAACCTAAAAATCAGTGATATATATGAAAAATTTCCATCTTCTGCTTATCTCCAACTCGACCAATGCCGGCGAGGAGTATCTCAAATACCCGATTGGCCGTATTGCCGAGCATCTGAAAGGTGTTAAGGAGGTCGTTTTTGTGCCGTATGCGGCTGTTACCTTCTCATACGACGAGTATGAGCGTAAGGTCCAATCGCGCTTCGACGAAATCGGTATCCGTGTGCGCTCGGTTCATCGCGAGAAGTCGCCGGCCAAAGCAATCCGCGAAGCCGAGGCTATATGTGTCGGTGGCGGCAATACCTTCGCGCTGACAAAGAAGATGCAGGAGCAGGGGCTGATGAGTGCCATATTGCGTAAAGTTAAGGATGGTACGCCTTATGTCGGTTGGTCGGCAGGTAGCAATGTCTGCTGTCCGACAATCTGCACGACAAACGATATGCCTATCGTCGAGCCCGAATCGTTCAAGGCTATCGGTGCTATACGTTTCCAAATAAATCCACACTATCTCGATGCAAATCCCGAGGGCCACGCGGGCGAGACTCGCGAACAGCGCATCTTGGAGTATATCGAGGCCAATCCTCGTCGATATGTGGCAGGTCTGCGCGAGGGCTGTATGTTGCGTTATAGCGGTGGCGTGTTGGAGTTGATAGGCCCACGTCCGATGCGTATCTTTAAGCGAGGTGTTGAGCCGTTCGAGGTAAAGGCGGGCGACGACCTCTCGTTCCTATTATAGTAAAAGGTATGACCGAGAAGAGGGCTGTCGGTATTGCAGGCGAGGAGGCTGCCATAGGCTGGTTGCGTAGCCACGGCTTTATGATTATGGAGCGTAATTGGCGTTGTGGCCGCTACGAAATCGATATCGTCGCCTCGCGTTGGGGTGTGGTTCACTTTGTCGAGGTTAAGACGCGCCACGAAGGGTCGCTGACCACGCCCGAGCAGGCTATCGATGACTCGAAGCGCCGAGCGTTGCGTCGTGGCGCATCGGCATACTCGGCTATGCACCGTATGAGTGGCGATGTGCAGTTCGATTTGGCTGCTGTTACGGTTGGCGATGATGGTGCGCTGACTGTGAGATATATAGAAAATGCTATCGAATACGGCTGGTAATTTTGCAATTAAGACAAAAAGCAATACCTTTGTACTAATTTGCATAACAATCGAATATTTTGATGTGGCTTTATAACATAGCAATCACACTCTACGAGTGGCTTGTTTGCATCGTTGCGTGCTGGAATAAGAAGGCTCGACTTTGGGTCGATGGCCGTAAGAATCTGTTTGAGCGTATGGCCCAAGCCATAGGCGAGGGTGAGCGCATAGTGTGGGTTCACGTCGCCTCGCTCGGAGAGTTCGAGCAGGGTCGCCCGATTATAGAGAAAATTCGTGCCGAGCGTCCCGAATACAAGATTTTGGTCACCTTCTACTCCCCTTCGGGCTACGAAATCCGCAAAAACTACGAGGGTGCCGACTACATCTTCTATCTGCCGACCGATACTCCGTCGAATGTGCGTCGATTTCTCGATATTGCCCACCCCGAGGTTGCTATCTTCGTGAAATATGAGTTCTGGCTCAATATGCTTGCCGAGTTGCAACGTCGTAAGGTGCGCACCTATATCATCTCGTCGATATTCCGCCGTGGCTCGATATTCTTCCGCTCCTATGGCGATATGTGGCGCAATGCGCTCAACGCTTTCGACCTGATTTTTGTGCAGGACGAGGCCTCGAAGGAGTTGCTCTCGGAGATAGGCTACGACAATGTGGTTGTTGCCGGCGATACGCGCTTCGACCGTGTGGCGCAGATTGCCGCTGCGGCCAAACGTGTCGATGTCGTCGAGCAGTTCCGAGGCGAGAGCCGACTGTTTGTGGCCGGTTCAACGTGGGGCCCCGACGAGGATATTCTCTTGCCACTGATAAATGCCAACCCCGACATAAAGTTTGTGGTCGCACCGCACGAGATGGACGAGGGTCGCATCAACAAAATCATCGGCTCGACTATCTGCGGAGCCGTTCGCTACACCCAACTCGACTCGGCCACGCTCGATAAGGCGCAGGTGCTGATTCTCGACACTGTGGGCCTGCTCTCGTCGGTCTATGGCTACGCAACGTGGTCGTATATCGGTGGTGGCTTTGGTGTCGGTATCCACAACACCCTCGAAGCGGCAACTTTCGGTCTGCCGATAGCATTCGGCCCCAACTACTCGAAGTTTAAGGAGGCTCGCGATATGGTTTCGCTCGGAGCGGCTTGCTCCGTCACTTCGGCCGAGGAGTTGAGCGCGTGGTTTGAACCTCTGCGCGACAATGCCGACCATCTTGCCGAGACCTCTCATATCTCCAAAGAGTACACATCGAAGAATCAGGGGGCGACGCAGATTATTTTTAAGAGTCTCTTCTAAAAATTGATTTGTAGGCGGATTCTACTTCCGCTAACAAAAACGAGGCCAATGGGACGTACAGAGGTACTACCCATCGGCCTCTTTTTTTGCCGAGCGTTGTATAATCTCGCCTAAAATCAATTTTGGGTCACCTG
>JAGBWT010000188.1 GCA_017629615.1 Alistipes sp.
CGACGTCGAGGTCTATATCGACGGCGCGTTGGTCGGCCGCACCAATGCCGAGTGCGTGCTGTCGGTTGCCGACGTTTTGCCCGGCCAGCACCGCTTGAAGATGGTCTATGGCTCGTCGGTTAAGGAGCAGACCGTCGAGGTGCATCGTAATAGCACCTTCTTTCATCAGGAGGTCGATGCTATGGGTGTTCTGCCCCAGGACGTTATCTTCCAGGTCGAGCCTGCGACGGCTGTCGTTACATTCGATGGCGAGATACTTTCGCTCGACGAGGGTGGCGCAGCCTTCCGCACCAAGCGACAGGGCCGATATTCGTATAGCGTCGAGGCGCAGGACTACCACGCCGAGAGTGGCCAGATTGTTGTCGCCGGCGATAAGGTCGTGAAGCGCATCACGCTTCGCCCTGCATTCGGCTGGTTGCAGGTGTCGCCTACCACCAACCTCTCGGGCGCCAAGGTCTATGTCGATAACCGCTTGGTCGGCACCGTTCCACTCTCGGAGCGTGTGCGCTTGTCGAGCGGTACGCACGCCCTGCGCATCGTCAAGGAGAAGTACAAGGCCTATACCTCGCAGGTTACTATCGCCGACAGTCAGACCTCGACCCTCACTCCATCGCTTGCAGCCAACTTCGCTGTTGTGTCGCTCACGGTTGCCGATGGTGCCGAGATTTGGATTAACAACGAGCGCAAGGGCTCCGGCTCGTGGCGTGGCGAGTTGGCTTTGGGTACCTATCGTGTCGAGACGCGCAAGTCGGGCCACCGTACCTCGGTCGAGAGCCTCGATGTCGCTACGGCCTCGCCTATCAACCGCACGCTGACCGCTCCGTCGCCAATCTATGGCTCGCTGCGTATCGTCAGCCAGCCACTGATGGCCTCGGTCAAGGTCGATGGCCGTGCTGTTGGCGAAACTCCATCGACTCTCTCTAATCTGCTTATCGGCCAACATACTGTCGAGGTATCGAAGGCGGGCTACACCACCTATAAAAAGAGTGTCACCATCACCGAGGGCCAAACGGCCAACCTTAACGCCACGCTGACCAAGGCTGTGGCGACCTCGACCTCGACCTCGACCTCTTCGTCGGGTAATGCCCAAACCTCGTCGGGCGGCAGCGTTCCCGACTTCTGCGAGATGGTTTTTGTCAAGGGCGGCACATTTACTATGGGCGCAACCTCGGAGCAGGGTAGCGATGCTTATGATTGCGCGAAACCAACCCATAGCGTAACCGTTTCGGATTTCTATATCGGCAAATACGAGGTTACCCAGGCGCAATGGCAAGAGATAATGGGTAGCAATCCAAGTAAATGGAAGGGCGATGATCTCCCTGTCGAAAATGTTAGTTGGGACGACATACAAACATTTATCACGAAATTAAATCAAAAGACAGGACGAAAGTATCGCTTGCCGACCGAAGCGGAGTGGGAGTATGCCGCGCGTGGTGGCAATAAGAGCCAAGGCTATAAATATAGCGGTAGTGATGACATTAGCATAGTTGCGTGGTATGGTAGCAACAGTGGCAGTGAAACTAATCTTATTGGTCAAAA
>JAGBWT010000189.1 GCA_017629615.1 Alistipes sp.
ACGACATTGGCAAGTGTCTGTTCGTGCAAGCCCGACAGCCATTCGCCAACATCGCCAAACTACTTTGTAGTTACCTTTGCCCCCTCTCGCTCGGAGCCTTTGCCCTGCTCCTGCGGTCGTTAGTAGTTGTTAGTGGTGCTGCGCAATTTGTTGTTTATCGGGTTTCGACCCCGAAGCAGCAGGCAATCGTGAGATTACCTGCTGTTTTTTTCTTTTTTTGTGGCATTTAATGGCATTCGGGCTTGCGCCCTTAATGACGTTTAATGGCAGCGCAGTCCAAGGACTGCTTAATGGCAGGCGCATAATCTTTTAGCGAGAGAACCGAGCGAGTGCCATTCCTTGTCATTCTATGCCATTTATTGTCATTTGGTTTTCCGCATTCTTATGCTTCTGCCGCAGTTGGAGGGTGGGGTGGTAGCAAAAAAGGGCTCTTTTTTGACATTTTTTGAACAACGACACGTGTTTTTGCCTACCTTTGCGGTTGGTTAAAAGGTTAATGCACTATCTGCGAATCGGATAGACATACTACATTATGAATAAAAACGCGTTTGGAGGGTTGTCGGTTGTCCGACACCGTATGCTTGCATATACAAAGCCCGAGGTTGAGATATATAACTTCTGGGCCGAGAGGGGTTTTGAGCTATCGACGGATAGCGACCTCGAAGATTTTTACCCCGAAAATCAAATTTAGTTAGCCGTTATGAGAAGATTTCTGACTATTATGATGATGTCGGTTGCACTCGTTGCTATGGGGTGTAGCGCCGATATGGGTGTAGTGCCTGCCCAGCCGATTGCTCCACCGCAGCCACCCAAAGTGCCGATGTCGATTGAGGTAGGGGAGCACCCCGATAGTAATCCTTCGTCGCGAATTGCGCTCGATGGCGACCGCACCTCGTGGCAGGTTGGCGACCATATAGCCGTGAAGTTGGTCGATATGGGTGGTAATGTCGTGGCCGCAACGTTTGTCATTGCGAGTGCCGACGATATTACGAACGAAGGCAAGCGCGCCCACTTCTCGGGCGAGGTCCCTGTGGGCGAGTATAAGAGTATGGTGGCACTCTATCCCGCGCCGGGTATGGAGCGCAATACGACGGTATTGCCACTGACGCAGACCGACACCGACAACCTCTTTATGTCGGGCACGGTCGAGGAGGTGACGGAGCAAAGTCCGCTCCTAATCGAGGAGAATCCGACCGTGAAGCCGCAGGTATTTATGCCTTTCAAGCATATTATGCACAAGATTGACCTCAAATTGCAGTTTCTCAACGACGATAATACGGCCTACGATAGCTCCGACTTCGACCCTGCGACGGGTGGCGCTGTGCGCGAGGTGGTTATCGAGATGATGGCGCGAGGCGAGACGGGTAGTATTCACTTTCCGCTGATTTGTGCCTACGATATGCTTGCCCAGACGTTGGAGACCGAAAAGACGGCGCGCGCCAATACGTTGATACTCCGCAACCACGACTTTGTGGCCAATCCGACGGTGTCGATGTTGGTCTTCCCGCAGGAGTTTGGCGATGTGCGTCTTACATTTGATATATATATCGATGGTGTGCGACGTCATCGTGTCATAAAACCGTCGGCCGATGGTATGCTCCGCAACTTTGTTATGTCGCGCGGTAAGACAACCAGCGTCGGTCTGAAAATCAATGAGAGTAATATGCAGACGACCGAGAGCGGCGAACTCTTTGGCGATGGTAGCGACGACGACCCATATATTATCAGTAACCTCGAAACGCTATTGCGTATGAAGCAGATGCTCGACAATAGCACCGATGGACTTGCGGGTAGTCGCTTTATCCAGATTGCCAACGTCGATTTGGGCGAGGTGGAATGGACCCCTTCCGACAACGCGTTCTGCGGCCAATACGATGGCGACGGATATACGATAACCATCAACAACGGTATCGCGCCATTGGATAGGTCGGGTCTGTTTTCGGGCTTGGGCGATGGCGTGAGAGAGGACGTTGTGGTCGAGAATGTCAATATCATTTGTAATAATCAGGCTGTGTCGGGCGGAAAGGTTGTGGGTCTGCTTGCCGGCAC
>JAGBWT010000027.1 GCA_017629615.1 Alistipes sp.
GAGGGGGTGGAGAGTTTTTTTTGTTAGGGGCGTTAGAGGCGTTAGTGTCGTTAGGGGTTTTTTAGGCTACCCAGTCTACTCAGTCTACCCAGTCTACCCAGCAAAACCCAGCCTCCCCTTAATCCTCCTCGTCGAGGGCAAACAGCACCTCGACGGGTTTGTCGAATATGCGGGCCATCTTCAAGACCAGGACTGCCGACGGCACAAATCGGCCGCTCTCGATAGCGTTTATCGTTTGGTGACTCACACCGACAGCTTCGGCCAGCTGTTGTTGGGTCATACGGACCTCGGCTCGTGCCACTCTGATATTGTTATTCATCGGCCGAGCGGGAGTTGATGCGCCACATCTTGAAGCGGAAGACCGCAACAAAGACTACGGGCAGGGTAAACATATTGTAGATAAGCAGGTCGCAGAAGGTCTTGCCGTAGAACGACAAAACGCCGACAATCAGCACCAGCGACGAGATATAGAGTGCTATGAGCAGTGCATTGAGGCGCACCGAGGCAATCATCTCGTCCTCGTGCTTTTTGCGTGAGCAACCGATGAAGATTGCACCTGCGATGATGCCGATAATCGAGGCGTTGTTGAGCCATTGCGAGAGAGGCTCTTCGTGGTTGCCGGTCATCGTGAAATAGCCATTGACGTCGCCTTTGAGCATAATCACAAGGCCGACAATCAGACACGGCACGAACAAAATCCAGCCAATCGTGGCGAAAGGTCGTGGAAGGAGTAAATCGTTCTTCATAGGTCGCGCAGAAACTTTTTGCAAATGTAAAACAAACTTTACAATTTGACAACTCCGTGCGACTTTTTTACTCCTCGACGCGGCTGATATGCGCTCCAATAGCGTTCAGACGGCCCTCGATGTTGCAGTATCCGCGGTCGATTTGGTCGATATTTTGGATTGTCGAAGTACCCTGTGCGCTCATTGCCGCGATAAGCAGCGAGACTCCTGCGCGAATATCGGGCGACGACATCTTTGCGGCGCGGAGTTGCATCTGGTGGTCGTGGCCGATGACGGCTGCGCGGTGAGGGTCGCAGAGGATAATCTGTGCGCCCATATCAATCAACTTATCGACGAAGAAGAGGCGGCTCTCGAACATCTTTTGGTGAATCAGCACCGTACCCTTTGCCTGCGTTGCGACGACGAGGAATATCGAGAGCAGGTCGGGTGTGAGGCCCGGCCACGGAGCGTCGGCAATGGTCATAATCGAGCCGTCGATAAAGCTCTCGATGCGGTAGTGGTCTTGCTGTGGTATGTAGATGTCGTCGCCACGGCGCTCGATGGCGATACCGAGGCGCGAGAATTGTGCAGGGATAATGCCGAGGTCGTCGTACGAGACATCTTTGATGGTGAGCGACGAGCGGTTCATTGCCGCCATACCGATAAACGAGCCGACCTCAATCATATCGGGCAGCATACGGTGCGTAGTGCCACCGAGAGCCTCGACGCCCTCGATTTCGAGCAGGTTGGAGCCGATACCCGAGATGCGTGCGCCCATACGGTTGAGCATCTTGCAGAGTTGTTGGAGATATGGTTCGCAGGCGGCGTTGTAGATTGTGGTCTTGCCTTTGGCAAGCACGGCAGCCATAACGATATTGGCTGTACCCGTTACCGAGGCCTCGTCGAGCAACATATAGCAGCCCGTGAGTTGCTTGGCCTTGACCGTGAAGAAGGACTCGGCAGCGTCGAAGTCGAACTCGGCACCGAGCTTCTGGAAGCCGATAAAGTGGGTATCGAGTCGGCGGCGGCCAATCTTATCGCCACCCGGCTTCGGGATATAGCCGATGCCGAAGCGTGTGAGCAGTGGGCCGATAAGCATCACCGAGCCGCGCAGACGGGTGCAACGCTTGCGGTAGTCCTCGCTTTGGAGATAGTCGAGGTCAATATCTTTGGCGCGGAACGAGTAGCACTCGTCGCCCAATCGCTTCACCTCGACGCCCATTGCTTCGAGCAGCGAGATGAGTTGGAGTATATCGAGGATTTGCGGCACGTTATCCACGACCACCTCTTCCGGGGTCAGCAGCGTGGCACAAATAATCTGTAATGCCTCATTTTTAGCACCTTGCGGAGTGATTTCGCCCGACAGACGATGACCTCCTTCGACTTTGAACAGAGCCATATCTCACACGTTTTTGTAGTTAGCCAAACAAAGATAGCGAAACTTTCGTAAAATCGCAAGATTAGGCCGACAACTTTCGACCTAAATAGGTAGGGTAGGGCTCTACTTGCGGCGCGGTATGGCGAGCAGGAGCATACCGACGAAGGTCAGCGCGGCGTTGATAAGGAGTAGTTCGTAGCCGATTTGGTAGCCGTCGAACCAACGCTTGGCGAGGTGTTGCACAAGGCCCGAGAGAGCGGGTGCTGCGACGACAACGAGCCACAAACCGCGACGATGCAACTTGAAGCGTGTCGCGAGGCCAAAGGCGAAGATGCCGAGAATTGGGCCATAGGTGTAGCTTGCGAGGGTATAGACGGTGTCGATAATCGAGTCGTTGCCGATGTGGTAGAGTGCGATGAGTATGGTGAGCATCGCGACCGCCATAGCCGCGTGTACCCATTTGCGTAGGCGTGTGAGCGACCCCTCGTCGAGTTGTCCGCCACCGAGCAGGTCGAGCGTAAACGAGGTGGTGAGGGCCGTGAGTGCCGACCCTGCGGCCGAGTAGGTCGAGGCTATAAGTCCCAAGATAAAGAGCAGACCCACCGCAAGCGGCATCTCGGGCGAGGTGGCGATGGTCGGGAACATAGCGTCGCTGCCACCACTCCACGCGATACCCTTCGCCTCGGCAAAGAGGCAGAGCAACAGTCCGAGTACCAGCAGGGTAAATATCACGAGCGTCTGCAAGAGGTTCGCCACGATGAGGTTCTTCTGCGCATCGCGTGTCGAGCGACACGAGAGCGAGCGTTGCATCATATCCTGGTCGAGGCCCGTCGTTGCGACGACGATAAATATCGCCCCGACGATATATTTGAGGAAGTATCGCTCCTCGTTCACATTGTCGGTAAAGAAAATCTGCCCCCTCTCCTCCTCGCAAACAAGGCGTACGACGTCGCCAAACCCCCAATCCATCTCCGCCACAACGACGCAGATTGAGGCCACGACACTCGCCACGAGGCAGGCCGTGCGTAGCAGGTCGGTGCCGATAACCGAGCGCACACCTCCACGAAAGGTGTAGAGCCATACGAGCAGTACCGTCGCCCCTCCATTGACCCAAAAGGGTAGGCCGAGCGGGTCGAACAGCAGTGGTTGCAACACGGCGCATACCACAAAGAGGCGCACCGATGCTCCTGCGAGTTTCGAGATGAAGAACAACCACGCTCCGCACTTGTGGGCCTCGATGCCCAGCCGCTCGTTGAGGTAGCCATATATCGAGAAGAGTTGCAGTCGGAAGTAGAGTGGCACCAGCACAAAGGCGATGATAAGGTAGCCGACAAAGAAGCCGATAGCCATCTGCATATAGGCAAAGCCGCTCGTGGTGACCATTCCGGGTACCGAGACGAACGACACGCCCGTCATTGCTGCGCCGACCATAGCCGTCATCACGACCCACCACCTCGATTGGCGACCACCGACAAAGAAGCCCTTGTTGTCGCTCTTGCGGCCGCTAACGAAGGCGACAGCAAACAGCAGGGCGATATAGGCCGCGATGGTCGTGATGATGAGTGTCGGGGTCATAGGGTAGGGGTCGGTTGTTTAGGGTACGGGGTCGTAGCCACTGCCTCCCCAGGGGTGACAGCGGGCGATGCGTTTGAGTGCAAGCCACAGCCCACGCACAACTCCGTGACGGCGCAGAGCCTCCAACGCATATTGCGAGCAGGTGGGCGTGAAGCGGCACGAAGGGGGTGTCAGTGGCGAGATGCACAACTGATAGAATCGAATCAGGGCGACGAACGGTGCGCGGACAATCTGCCTACATATCGTCGGCAATCTTTTCGAGGATTCGTTTGACTGCATTTTCGATAGTGTTGTAGTCGAGCACCTCCTTTGTCGAGTAGATGAGCGCAATCTCCACTCGGCCCGTCTTGCAAGGCTGGGCCAAGATGCTGCTGTTGAGGCGATAGGCTTCGCGCATACGGCGGCGAATGAGGTTGCGACGATTGGCTCGCTTGTGGAACTTCTTTGGGGTCGAGAAGAGTACCGAAGGCTCCAAGACGACCGAAGGCTCGGCATATACGAGGTAGCGGAACGGATAGACAAAGCCGCCCCGACCCTCCTTGAAGAGTCGGCGAATTGCGCCAAACGAACGGAGTCGCTCGGCACGTGTGAGCGAATTGTCGGCTTGTGTCATATTGTCGGGCCGCACTACTTTTTGCGGGCGCGGCTCTTTTTGGCGAGTTTGTGTTGCTGGTTGCGCAGGAACTCCTCCTTCTGGGCGTTGTCTACAAATTCGACATCGCTCACTTCGCGACCCTCGCGGATATTCGATATCAGAATATCGACCGCCTTTGCCAACGATGGTGCCTGCGGACTTGGGGCCGAGGCCTTGACCGACAGACCACTCTCGGTTGCGAGGCGCAGCGTACCCTCACCAAAGGTGCTGATGAGCGGCATCTGCTCGACAGGCATCTTGTCGCAGATAGCCTTCACGTCCCACGGCGAGTAGAGTAGCAGCAGGTCGTACTGCTTCAACTCCTCGGCCGGAATATCGCGTGCGACCGTGCGAGCGAGGATAACGGGGGTGTAGGAGATGTTGAGTCGTTCGAGAGCCTCCGGAATTTCGGGCTTGTGAGGCTCGGCGAGCGACAGCAAAAGACGCTCGTCCTTGTGCTTAACAATCAACTCGATAAGGCCCGTGAATGAGCCATCGGCAAACGAAATCTTGCGCTTGCGGTAGATGATATATTTCTGCAAGTAGAGAGCGATAGCCTCGGTCGAACAGATATACTTCATCGACTCGGGTACGTTGATGCGGGTCTCTTCGCAGATGTGGAAGAAACTGTCGATTGTGGTGCGCGAGGTGAAGATTACAGCCGTGTGAGCCAAAATCTCGACCCTTTGAGCGCGGAACTCCTTTGCCGACACACCCTTTACCTCGATGAGGGGGCGATAGTCGATATCGAGAGCATATTTGTTGGCGAGTTCAAAGAACGGAGATTTTTCTATAACAGCAGGCTTTGGCTGCGAAACAAGTACTTTCTTAATCTGTTGTGACATAAATTACCTTTAACCGATTCCGACCCCTCCGCGCAGCAGTGGAGCAACGAGGAGCGACGTCGGAAAAATTTCCAGGGCGCAAAGATACAAAATCCAATGTAAAATCGAAACTTTTTGTGTCATAAAGAACAAAAAAGACTCTTTGACATAGAGAATTAGCGAAATAAACGCCACGAGAGCGATGCTCCACAGCCCCACCTCGGCGAAGTGGTTGCCACCCAAAATATAGACTATCGACAGCGGTGTGGCGAGTGCGCAGAATATGGCCAAATGCATCAATTTTATCTGCACCAAACCTCGGCAAAGGGCCTTTGTGTCGCACACAAGAGCGGAGAGTAGCAGTGCGAGCAACGACCCTCCGACCAGCGCGACCAGCGCACCGGCGATAATGGCTCCCGTAAGCCATATCGACTCGGCGGAGTTGAGTAGTGAGGCGGCCTTGTCGCCAAGCAGTCGAACGCCAACGGCCGAGAGTGTGATTGTGCCTATCGTGAGCATCACGATTTCGAGGTTGATGCGCTCGCTCGGGTTGATGTGGCTATGCTTCTGCGACGAGAGTTTGATGCCGACCGACGAGAAGAGGAAGTGGCCGACAAATCCTGCATAGCGCATTATAAATATAATGTATACGACGGCAACTGCGACAATCATCAGCTGTGCCACAACGCCAAACTCCACACCCGGCGAAGCGACAACCTCGGTCGTTGCGAGGGCTTCGGGGGCGAGGTCGCTCTGTGGGCCGAACATCTCGGCAGGCGTTACCCGTAGCGATGGTATGAGGTGGTGGGACTCAATCATTCGAATACACGTTTGAGGGTTACACGAATGGTTGTGCCTTGACCGATGACCGACTCGACAACGGCAATGCGACCGTGGTGATACTCCTCGACGATGCGACGCGAGAGCGAGAGGCCCAAGCCCCAGCCGCGAGTCTTGGTCGTGAAGCCGGGTTGGAATATCCGCTTCCAATTCGACTTGGCGATACCTTTGCCTGTGTCGGTGACGTCGATGCGCACGAAGTTATCGTCGGAGTCGATGCGCACGACTATCGAGCCGTGACCTTGCAGTGCATCGAGCGAGTTCTTCATCAGATTTTCGATGACCCACTCAAAGAGTGCCGTATTGAGCATCGCCTTGACCGGTTCGCTGGCAAGGCCGTTGTAGTCGAGAGTCACGTTGCGCGGTATGCGCTTACGGAAATACATCACCGAGCCACCGACAACCTCATTTACGTTGGCTACGGTGAGAGGTGTATCGGAGCCGATTTTGCTGAAACGGTCCACGATTTTGCGCAGGTGGGTCAAATCCTTCGACATCTCATCGACAGCCATCTGGTCCACAGGTTGCTCGCGCAGATACTCAATCCAGCCGAGCAGCGACGAGGTCGGTGTGCCGAGTTGGTGTGCCGTCTCCTTTGCAAGGCCTATCCACACGCGGTTCTGCTCGTCCTGCTTCGATGAGCGCACGGTGATATAGAGCAGCACGGCAAAGGCGATGATGATAATCATCTGTACGAATGGGAAGATGTAGAGCATCTGCAACGTCGGCGAAGAGCCATAGAAGATGATATGGTTGTGCTTGGTAGTCCAGCCAAAGCGCACCACACGCGGGGTGTTGGCGGCCGACATCTTGTCCAACTCCTTGCGCAGCAGTTCGGGGGTATAGATGGTCTGCTCGTCGATGTGGTGGTACGACACGACGCGCAAATTCTCGTCGGTGATGATAAACGGAATGTTGTTGCGGTTGCTGATAATCGACTGAATGATAGGGTCTTGCGCATAGTCGCCCATATAATCGCGATTGACGCGCTCCATTGCTGCCGCCCACAACTCGACGTCGTGCTTCTCCTTCTCGCGCAACGAGTCGGCTGTCCAATACGATATGAGCAGCGAGGTGGCAACAAGCACTATGCCCGACACCAAAAGTATCGTGCGACCGCTCTTGTTCAATCCTCTTTTGACCCGTTTTAACACGCCTCTATCCTCTATTTACGTTCGGTATCCTGCTCGCGCAAAATCTTTGTCATACGCTCCTTGTCGCCCAGCGCCTCGATAGCCTGCTTCACGCTCTTGTCCTCGCTGACACTGCGAGCCGTGACACCTGTCGAGTAGGCGTAGCGGAGTATGATGTTGGAGTTGATATACGAAATCACCTCCTTGCGATAGGTTTGGAGGTTGCTCATCTTATCGTCGTGCAGACCACTCTCGATAGCGGCCATAGCCTCCTCCAAACCCTTGTCGTAACGCTCCTTTTCGAGGGCCTTTTTGAGTCGCTCGAAGGCTGTGCGCGACGACGATTTGTAGGGAATATCGCGGCTTGCGACCATCTTCGCAAACTCCTCATACTCTTGGTCGGTGATGGAGAAGGTGAGAGGGTCAATCGTTGCCGTCGGGTGCTTCTGGAAGTAGAGGTCGCCAAAGTCGTCGAACAGACCCAGAACGTAGAGCGTCAGCGTAAATTCGCTCGACGGCTCGCCACTAAATTTTATGTCGGGCATAATGCCGCCACCATCGTAGACCTTGCGACCTGCCGCCGTACGGAACTCGTTGATAAGCGAGTCGGGCATAACCTCGGCTCGACCCTCGGAGTTGTAGCGCACGGCCTGAATACAGCGACCCGAAGGGATATAGTATTTGGCCGTTGTGACCTTCGCATAACTGTTGAAGCCGAGTGGCAGCGTTGTCTGCACAAGGCCCTTGCCGAAACTGCGCTCGCCAAGCAAGAGTGCGCGGTCGAGGTCCTGCAACGCTCCCGCTACGATTTCGGCAGCCGAGGCGCTATTGCTGTTGATAAGCACCACGAGCGGAATATCGGGCAGGATAGGGTTGTTTTGGGTGTGGTATTTGGTGTTATCCTCGGCCTTGCGACCTTTGGTCTCGACCACAAGCGTACCCTTCGGCACAAAGAGCGAGAGAATCTTTATGGCCGACTGCATTACGCCACCGCCGTTGTTGCGGTAGTCGAGTATCAGTTGCTTCAACTCGCCCTCGCTTTGAAGGCGTGCTATGGCGGCACGCATCTCGTCGTAGCAGCCGTCGGTAAAGTCGGAGTGGCGGATATAGCCGACACCCTCGGCAACATAGCCCGCATACGTGATGCTTGGGATTGCTATGCGCTGACGGCGAATCTTGACCGTCTGATGTTCGCCCCCGAGCAACTTCTCGACCGTCACCTCGACCGTCGTATTTGGCTCGCCACGCAGCAGGTTGCTCACCTGGCTTGTAGTGAAGCCTTTGGTCGAAGCGCCGTCGATAGCCACGATGCGGTCGCCAATCTGCAACCCTGCAAGGTCGGCAGGCGAGCCTCGATAAGGCTCGGCAATGCGCACATAGTCGCTATCTTGGCGGATAACCGCTCCGACACCGCCATACTTACCCGTCGTGTAGGTCGTAAATTCGTTCATCTCCTCCTCGGGCAGGTAGGTCGTATAGGGGTCGAGGGCCGAAGTTATGCCCTGTGCGCCATTGCGCATCATCTCGTCGGGTGCAACCTCATCGACATAGTGTGTTGCGATAGCACCCATCAGATTGACCATAATCTCCATATTGCGACCCATACCGAAGTCGCGTCGCGAGGCGAAGATTCCTCCGACGAAGATAGCCACAACCACAAGTGCGGTGGTGGCAAGTTTGACTATTTGGCGCGTTCTAATCCTCATTTGTTCGCTCAAAATTTGTTATGTAGCCCTCCATACGGAACGCGATGCGCACTGCGAGTCGGCGCAGACCCGAAATGACAATCTCGTCGCCACACTGCTCGACGCGAATCTCGTCCTCGAAGAGCGTCGTGAGGCGTTGCACAGCCCCTGCACGGAAGGTCATCACACCCTCCTGCTCGCCAACGAGGCTCATACCCATAACCTCCATTGCGGTCATAATCTGCTGGCGGTGCGTCGCCACGTTGCCCGCAATGCGGCGGCTCGTGAAGCCAAAGAGTGGATAGGTTGCCGCAAGCACTATTGCCGAGCCGAGCAAAGCCCAACCGTTCCATTGGTGGAAGTAGGCCGACAGCAACTCCTCGAATGGGAGTGGCGATTGGCCATATTTGGCCTGAACCCACATCAAGCCTAATACCAAAACGGTGAATGTGACGAAATATTTTACGCTGCGCAGAATGTAACGTGTCATAGTTATATGGTTTTAATCGGTTTCACTACAATTTGGATATGGCTTCGGCCGCCTCGCGCATCAACCACTCGGGGGTCGATGTTGCACCGCACACGCCGACCGTCGAAGCACCCTCGAACCACTCGGCTCGAAGTTCGCCCGCCTCCTCGATGTTGTACGACCGAGGGTTTTCGCCCCTGCAAATCTCGAACAGCACCTTGCCGTTGCTCGACTTGCGACCACAGACAAAGACCACCACGTCGAAGCGGCGTGCAAAGGTGCGCAGATGCTCCTCGCGCGACGATACGCGTCGGCAAATCGTGTCGTCTACCGTCAGCATCGACTCGTCGGGCAGTCGTTGGCGCATAGCCTTGCAGAGTGACTCGAAGAGGGTGATGCTCTGTGTCGTTTGCGAGAGGAAGTAGATGGGGCGACCA
>JAGBWT010000190.1 GCA_017629615.1 Alistipes sp.
AGGGGTGATGGGTAGATTGGGTAGATTGAGTAGTCTGGGTAGCCTGAAAACAAACAACCCAGCACAACCCAGCACAACCCAGCACAACCTATTCTACCCAGCCAAGCCCAGCCTCCCCAGCCCGAAGACTGCTAATACAGGTTTTTGGTTTTGACCTCGATTGTGGCGTGGTGGCGGCACAATTCACCCTCGTCGGTGATACCCTCGACAACAATGTCGTAGGTGCCACTGCGGTCGGCGGTATAGAACGAGACGATAGCACGACCCGAGATGTCGGTTCTGACGAGTGGCTCCCAAGCGATAGTCGAACGCATATCCTGGATATTGGTCAGACGCGATTGGAGGGTAGGGTATTTAGGTTTATAGAACTCGGCAGGTTTTTGGCAACCACGCACCACAACGCGAGCCATAGAGTCGCTCGTTACGGTGTTGTAGAGACCCTCCTGGCTCACCTCCATCAAGATAGCGCCCGCAGGTGCGGCCAAGCCGAGCATATGTGCGCCTCGGCCATCGACAAACGAGAGTCGCTCGATATACTTGGTGTCGTATTGGTCGATTATGCTGATGTCGGAGATGTTGCCGTTGATGTATAGTTCGGGCGTGTTGAAGTCGGTGTCATTTGACGGAATCTCTTGCATAAAACTTACGTCCGAAACTTCGTCGCTACCACCGTTGAGGTCGATTGACTCCTCGTGTGCAAGGCCTACGTTAATCGAGCGGTCGGAGTACTCCTTGCGGGTGGTGATGGTGCCTCCCAATACGTCCAACTCCTTGAAGGTCATCAGTGCATCGTAGACCGTCGCAAAGCGCGAGAGGTCGCCGTGCAGCATACTGCCCATATTGCCCGTCGCGAAGAATGGTGAGGTGCGCTTACGGCCCAAAACGACAATCTCCTCGATGTCGATAATGCGCTCGCCACCCTCGTAGAAGTAGCGCTCTTTGGCACGCGAGAGGAAGGCGTCGGGAATCTGCTGTGTCGGGCGCTTATAGTGGTCGCGACTATGGTCGGTGGCGATGACAGGGAAGTTCTCGGTCTCGATTTCGATGCGCACCGAGCGGTCCTTGCCCTTCTTGTTGAGGGCCTGCACCAGATAGGTGTTGGTCTCTGTTGCATCGAGGCCCGATACGATAAAGTTGTTATGCTCGTTCAGCTCGAATTGGTTGAACTCTTTGGTCTTGGTGTCCATAACCACGATGCTTGGCTTCTTTGCACGGCCGAAGAGTCCGAATACCGAACCAAGAATGCGAGGCGAGTCCTCGATAGGGTACATTATGCGAGGGAACTTGTGGGCGATAATATCTTCGAGCGAGTAACGACGCCAGCCGTTGGTCATCATCACAAGGTCGAGGTGTGCCATACGGCTCTCCGAGTTGTCGATAAAGTAGTAACCTGCCTCCTCGACATCGCCTTTGAGGTCCGACGAGAGCAGCATATAGGAGAGGATATTCGGAGCCGAAGGGTTGAGCTTGACGAGGTTGTTGTCGGTGACCGTCATCGAGAAGCTGCCACTTGCAGGCTTGCCCTCCGAGTCTTTGACGTCGAGCGTCAGGAAAACCTGGTCGCGCTGCTCGAAGATGCTCTTCTCGGTTTGTATATCGGCTTGCGCATAGCGGTTGTCGCGGACGTAGAAGAGTCGCTCGGCAACGATGCGATGCGATGCGCGATTGACAATCGAAACCTGCGCGATACCGTCGAAGAGGTCGCGGTTGAGGATTCGGGCCGGACGCGAGAGGTCGTTGATGATTGTCATCACGGCTCCGCGGGAGTGTATGACTGCGACATAGTCGGCAATGTTGAGCGATGGGGTGGCTTGTGCCAATATCGTATGGGAGTCTTTGCCGCGAACGACTCGCAACGCAACACCGTCGGTGGCTACCTGCGGCAGGTCGAAACGCTTGGTAAGGCCATCGGGTGATGTGACCTCGGCATAGTATTGGTGGCCGGCTTCGGCTCGCATAATAAGGCGACCCATACCGTTATGCTCGCTTTTGATTTGGGCAATCTCGCTACCGTCGGCCGCGTCGCAAATGCGACCCGAAACCTCGACCGACTTGCCATTGCTACCCTGCGCCTTGAATGCCGTAACCTGTACCATTCCCGCTATCAGATTACCGCCCTCGGGGCAGAACTGTACGTCGAAGTCGTCGGAGAACGAAGGCATTGGGATTATGCGCGTCAGGTCGCGACTGTTGGCTCGCACTTGGAGTTCGATAAAGTCTTTTTGCTCTTCGCTTGGGCGGAATTTGACCTCGATTGTGCCATCTTTGCTTGTACGAGCCGAGCCGTTACGCGACTTGTCGTCGAGTATGGTGCGGTAGCGTACGGGGGTCGATGCTATCGGCAGTGCGTTCTGGTCGGAGATACGGATAAAGGCCGAAACTGTGCCGTTGTCGTGGGTCTGGTAGCTTACCGACGTAAGGATTGCGTCGTCGATGAAGTTGCCGATATAAATCTCTTTTGAGAAGAAGTAACCCATATCGAAATTGGTCATCCAACGTGTGTAGGCACGTAGCGTATAGCGACCCGATGTAAGGCGTGGCGAGAGGTTGAAGGTGCCGATAAACTGCCTCTTGGTTGAACTGATTTTGACGCGCTCAATGAGTCGTCCTTCGGGGCTGATAAGTTCGGCATAGACAAAGGCACTCGACGAGATGCGCGTCAGGAGTGTTGCGTGGACGAGGTGGCCACTGAAAAAGATGGTCTCGCCTGCGCTGTAATAGGGTTTGTCGGTCATCAGGTACAACTTCTCGAAGATGCCGCCATTCTGATAGAATTGGGTGTAGTCGTCGCGCAGTTGTTCGCCAAAAGGCTTGGGTGGAGCAACCGTTTCGGGCGCACCCTTTGAGCCTTTGCCCGATTGAGCCAACACGCTTGTAGTGAGGGCAAAAGCCAATATGATAAATGCGAAAAGTCGTTTCATTGTAAGCAATATTTTTTCAAAGATAAGCAATTTTGTCGATTCTTGGTGCGTTATCATATAAAAAGATGCAAAAAGTCCCCGAAAATTAAATGCAGATGTAATAATTTACCCAAAATGGGATAAATATCCGAAAAAGATATATCTTTGCAAACAGATTGAATCAAACCAACATTTTTGTTATGAAAAACTTAAAACGTATTCTTGTAGCAGTCGTGATGCTCATCTCGGCTGTTTGTGTTTCGGCCGAGGAGCAGAAGCCAACAGGCCTCATCTTGCCATCGGTTGTTAGCGACAATATGGTGTTGCAACAGAACGAAACAGTTAATATTTGGGGTTGGGCAAAGCCAAAGGCGAAGGTTACTGTCGCTGCCGATTGGGTTGCAGGAAAGCCTATTCAGACCAAAGCCGACAAGGAGGGTTTCTGGATTGTACCTTTGGAGACTACGGCTGCAAGCTTCACCCCGCACACTATCGTAATTACCGCAGGTAAGGAGAGTGTAGAGTTGAAGAATGTCCTCTTTGGTGAGGTATGGCTCTGCTCGGGTCAGTCGAATATGGAGTTCAAGGTTGGCAAAACAACCGACTTGAAAGACGATTTGAAGGGCGAAATGAACACCTCTATCCGCCTCTTCTGCACGGGTCGTATCTCGTCGGAGACTCCGCAGAACGATGTTCCGCAGCATAACGACGGCAAGGGTAACTACAACACCAAGTGGGTTGAGTGCAATGCTACCGATTTGGCTGTATTCTCGGCTGTGGCTTATGGCTTCGGTAAGGAGTTGCAGGAGAAACTTAATGTGCCTATCGGTCTGATTGACGCTTCGTTTGGTGGTACTTTCGTTGAGGGTTGGATTAAGAAGGAGGTTATCGATGCCGATACCAAAGTCTTTGCCGACTGCAACAAGATTAAGCACAAGGTGTGGGCAGGTAAGCCATCGCACCTCTACAATGCCAATATCTATCCTATCCGCCACACCTCGCTCGCCGGTGTTATCTGGTATCAGGGATGTGCCAACGTTGCTTCGTCGCCTCGTGGCTATGCTCACTCGTTGGAGGTGCTGATTAACTCGTGGCGCGAGGAGTTCCGCAATCCGGATATGCCGTTCTACCTCGTAGAGTTGGTCCCTTATACCTATGGCGGTATCAAGGGTGGTCTGTTGCGTGAGTCGCAGGCAAAGGTTGCTGCGAAGGTTGCAAACTGCGAGATGGTTGCTACCAACGACCAGGTTGATATCCCTGCCGACATTCACCCTCGTAACAAGGCTGTTATCGCACACCGTCTTGCACAGTGTGCTTTGGGTGGTCACTATGGTAAGGAGGTTGGCGAATATCGCGCCCCTGCCTATGAGTCGATGAATATTGAGGGCGACAAGATTCGTATCCGCTTCAAGAATGTACCGTCGTCGCTCGTCTCGACCCAGGAGAAGATTCTTGGTTTCCAGATTGGTGTGCCACATCCAAAGAACGATAAACTCCTTCGATTTGTACTTGCCGAAGCTTCGATTGAGGCTGACAACTCGATTTTGGTTTGGGCCGATGGTATCACTTCGCCGGTTGCCGTTCGCTACTGCTTCTGCGAGGAGGAGGGTACTATCCGTTCGGCCGAGGGTCTGCCATTGGTAGCCTTCCGTACCGATAAGAACCACCGCTCGAACTGCGCTCGTCCGTATGTTGAGGCTCCGTCGGAGATTGCAATTACCTTCGAGGGTCCTGGCTATAAGCGTAGCACCTTCAAGAAGGGTGAGCATATGTGGCCAAACCTCAAACAGAAGTTGTCGAACTCCTACCCTGCGGAGTATGAGGGCTTCCAGATGCTGACCTCCGACTCGAAGAAGAAGGTTAAGACCCCTGGCGGTAAGATTACGGCTCACGGCGATGGTTATGTATATTGCCTTGTTCGTAGCACGAGCGATATGCAGAAGATTGAGTACAAGACCAAGTGGCGTATTATGGTTCCAACCTTTACGAAGGCCGTTACCCCTGACGGCAAGAAGATTGGCTCGCAATATATTGCACGCTATCCTGTTAAGGCCGGTGATGTAGTGCAGTTGCCACGCGTACGCGACCACTACTCGGTATTTGTGCTCGCAAAGGAGATTAACTATATCGATACCGCAGAATAATAGTAAGGTTTGCTCGATTTTGGAGGGAAGCTGTATAACAAGGTGTTTTCTGCGTTACGCTCGTGCTTAAATGCTCATTTACGCCAAGTAAACTGCGCTTTTTCGCACTTCGCAAGCCTTGAAATCCCTCTTGTTATACAGCTTTCAACAATAAAGGGTGTGTCTAAAAAACTTGTTAGACGCACCTTTTTTGTTTTTGAGCCTTGCAAATCGGAATAATTTTCGTAAATTCGCGCTATAAAGCAATATTGTAACCTATGAAATACAAGCGCATATTACTCAAATTGAGTGGCGAGTCTTTGCAGGGCGAGCAGAAGTACGGAATTTCGATGGAGCAACTTCGCTCCTATGCACTCCAAATCAAGGAGGCTGTGGCTATGGGTGTCGAGGTGGGCATCGTTATCGGTGGCGGTAATATCTTCCGCGGTTTGCAGGGGGCAAAACGTGGCTTCGACCGCGTGAAGGGCGACCAGATGGGTATGCTCGCAACGATTATCAACTCGCTCGGTTTGCAGGCTGTGCTTGCCGACGAGGGTGTGAAGTGCAAGGTGCTGACCTCGATTCGTATGGAGCCTATCGGCGAGTACTATTCGAAGGATAAGGCTCTCGAATATCTCCGAGCAGGCTATGTCGTTATCATCGGTGGTGGTACCTCCAACCCATACTTCTCGACCGATACGGCTTCGGCTCTGCGTGGTATCGAAATCGAGGCCGACGGCTTCTTCAAGGGTACGCGTGTCGATGGTATCTATACGGCCGACCCCGAAAAAGACCCAACGGCTACACGTTTCGACGAGATTACCTTCGACGAGATTTATGCACGCAATTTGAAGATAATGGATATGACGGCCTTTACGCTTTGTCGTGAGAACGGCCTCGATATTATTGTTTTCGATATGGATACTCCGGGCAACCTGATGAAGGTGCTGTCGGGCGAGCCTATCGGAACGACGGTTCACAAATAGTGTTTGAGTTATGAGAGAGAGAAGACAAAAGAAGAGTAATTGGCTGTTGTTGGCTATGCTCGTTGCTGTGCTGGCTATCGTTGCAGTGTTGTTGTGGTGGAATCCACAGACTGCCGTAGCGGCCAATGTTGTTGCCCCATCGAGCCAGGATGTCGATGTCGAATCGACAACTATTGTCAAGAAGGGTAGTATCGCTCCCGACTTTACGGTGCCGATGACCAACGGTAAGCGCATCAATCTCGAATCGTTGCGCGGTCGTGTGGTGCTGGTCAATTTCTGGGCGACGTGGTGTCCTCCGTGTCGCGAGGAGTTGGCGCGTGTCGAGAACGATATTTTGAAGCGTTTTAGTCAGGAGCACTTTGTCTTTCTGCCGATAGCGCGAGGCGAGGATTACAACAAGGTCGAGGCCTTCCGTATGCGTATGGGCTACAAGTTCCCTATGGGCTACGATGCCGACCAGTCGATATATCACCGCTATGCGACCAACTATATTCCGCGCAACTTCCTCGTAGACCGCAACGGCCGTGTTGTCTATGTGGGAGTGGGTTACGAGCGTGAGGAGTTCGTCGAGATGCTCAAAGTGATTCAGAATACGATTGACAATAAAAACAATTAAACAGATAGATACTATGGATAGTAAGACCATTCTCGACAATGCCTCTGCGAAGATGCAAAAGGCTGTCGATTTCTTGGAGGATACGCTGCTCAATATCCGTGCAGGTAAGGCCTCGACCAATGTTCTTAATGGCGTTTTTGTCGATTACTATGGCTCGCAGACCCCGGTTTCGGGTGTTGCCAGCGTCACCGTGCCCGATGCAAAGACGATTTTGATTCAGCCGTGGGATAAGAATATGATTCGTCTTATCGAGAAGGCTATTCTCGACTCGAATATCGGCCTTACACCGTCGAATAACGGTGAGCATATCCGCCTCTCGATGCCACCTCTTACCGAGGAGCGCCGTAAGGAGTTGGTGAAGCAGTCGAAGAACGAGGTTGAGAACGCCCGCATTTCGTTGCGTAACACTCGTCGCGATGCCGTTGAGCAGTTCAAGAAGGCTGTGAAAGAGGGTATGCCGGAGGACGAGAGCAAAGATGGCGAGGCACAAGTTCAGAAGTTGCTCGAAAAGTATAGCAAGATTGCCGATGCTGCCTTCGAGAAGAAGGAGAAGGAGATTATGACCGTATAGTCGGCTCGATACAACTTGTTGTAAACTTCAAATCTATACAGAGGGGCTTCTCGGCAAGGCGTTGGGTAGCCCCTTTGTGATTAGTGAAAATCCAAAACCAGAAAGAATGAAATCCGTAAAGAGTATTGCAACACTCTCGCTTGTGGGTGCTGCAACAACCTCGACGGCTATGGCTGCCGAAAAACCGAACATCGTACTCTTCCTTGTCGATGATATGGGTTGGCTCGATAGCGCTGTGGCCTATGGCGAGGAGCAGTATCCGTCGAATTTGCGCTACGAAACGCCGAATATGGTGCGCTTGGCCGAGGCGGGAGTTATAATGACTTCGGCCTATGCGTGTCCGGTCTCGACTCCGACGCGTACGAGTATAATGTCGGGTATGAATGCTGCACATACGCGCATTACCAACTGGACTTCGCCGTTGAAGAATGTTCCGAGCGACGCGACGGGTGGTGCGGTGAATATGGATAAGCCGGGAGGTCGTGCCGACTTGTCGCAGGAGAAACTCTCGCGTCCGGAGTGGAATCTCAACGGTTTGAGCCCTGTGGCCGATGTTGAGAATACGGTTCACGCGACTCCGTTCCCACAGCTGTTGCGCGATGCGGGCTACTTTACGATTCACGTCGGTAAGGCCCATTGGGCTTCGGCCGGAACGCCCGGTGCCAACCCCTACAATATGGGCTTTGTTGTCAATGTGTCGGGTCAGATGAATGGTGCGCCAACGAGTTACTATTCGGAGGACCACTATGGCAACAAACCTGGCCGTTGGAACTATATGTCGGTGCAGAATATGGCCGAGTATTACAATACGGGTACCCACTTGACCGAGGCGGTAACATTGGAGGCGTTGAAGGCTCTCGAATATCCAGTGTCGAAGCGTCAGCCATTCTTCCTCTATATGGCGCACTATGCGACCCATACACCAATTCAGCGCGACCCACGTTTCGTGCAGAAGTATCTCGACCGTGGCTACGACGAGGGTCAGGCTCGCTATGCCTCGATGATTGAGGGTGTCGATAAGAGCCTCGGCGACCTGCTCAACTATCTCGAAGAGCGCAATATCGCCCGCAATACTATCGTGATATTTATGACCGATAATGGTGGCAATGCCGAGAATAAGAGCAAGGGAGGTGTGCGTCACCATCTCAATGCTCCGCTGCGTAGCGGTAAGGGTTCGTGCTACGAGGGAGGTATCCGTGTGCCGCTGATTTGTAGTTGGCCGAGTCGTGTTGTTGCCGGTACGCGAGTCAATACACCGACAATGCCCGAGGACCTCTATCCGACAATCCTCGATATGGCAGGCGTTAAGTGGCAGGGCCGTCAGGTACAGGAGGTCGATGGCCAGAGCCTTGTGGCGTTGATGACCAAGGGTTCGAAGATGGCCGAGAAGGCTGCCAAGCGTGGCGAAATCACAAACCAAAAGGAGGCAACACACTTTGTCGTACCGCAGAGCGTGTCGGGTATCGACCCCGAGCGATATGTTCTTTTCCACTATCCTCATAAGTGGAAGGCCTACGACCTCGCCGACATTGACTATTTGAGCTCTATCCGTAAGGGCGAGTGGAAGCTTGTATATCGTATGGCTACGGGCGAGTTGGAGCTGTATAATCTCAACGACGATATTGGCGAGCAACACAACCTCGCCTCGCAACACCCCGAGCGTGTTCGCGCTCTTGCTTCGGCTCTTGGCGAGCGTCTGCGTCGCTGGAATGCGCCGATGCCTGTGGTGAATGCAACAGGACAAACAGTTGCGATGCCCGACGAACTATAAGGCGAGCCGATACGAGTCGAAAGATAGGTAGAATAGGTAGTTTTGGTAGTCTGTGATTTCTAAACTGCCCATTCTACCTATATTTATATTTGGTGTTTTATATATTATATCAACCCTTTACTGTTTCGACTTGCTAACCGTAACGCAGAAATCACCTTGTTAGACGGCTTCTATATTAGAAGGTTGATACAGCTCGTACCGCAATGCTAACCTCGGGCGCAAATTTCGATACCTGCTCCCCTGCCGAATTATATACCAAGCCTACGCCAGCCTCGGTCGAGGTGTGATAGAGTCCGTCGAGTGCCTTGCCTCGCAGCGAGAGCATTGCTCCAACCACATTGCGTACCTCGCCCTCGCGACAAAGTGGCGCAATTTCATCGACCGCAGGTAGATACCAACCCTTGCCAAGCGATGCACAGCGCGCAAACGGCGGATATTTGGTCTGCCAATCGGCCACCTGCTCAACGGCAGCCTGATTCTTCGCACCATCGGCTCGGTCGGTAGCCGAGAGCGACACCTTGCGCAACCTCTTATCCGAAGTCCACGTTGTCGTTTGTGCTGCGCAGTCGTCGAGCGCAACTATCTTGCCGTGAAGCCCCGTTGCATCGACCGCAAAGACAACACCCTTGCGACCGCCCTCGTTGTAGTAGTCGCCTACCTTGTATGGACCGACGGTCGGAGTGTCGTAGAACTTCGCCTCGAAACGACGCATAGCCCTGACGTTGGCCGAATTGTTATTAGCATCTTCATCAACATCGTGATTCGAGCAGTATATCGATTTGTCATAATAGCGACCCGCTGTCGAAGACCAATAACGAGCGCCGCTACCCTTGCTTTGTAACAGCAAACAGCCACCCATCGACTTCAACGTATGATTCACCTTATCGTGTATAGGGTCGTTGAGCAGGTAGCATTTCATCTCATCAATAGCGGGCAGATACCAACCATCGCCCAGGGAACGGCACCAATCCATTGCAGGGACATCGCCCTTCTGGTCTTTGCAGTTTTCGCGACCATCGGTGGTACTACTGCGGTTGTAGAGGCTCGCAGCGTAGCCTTGATACTGTTTACTAATATAGGTAGTGACCCCTGTCAGGCTGATAATCTTGCCGCGATAGCCCGTTACATCGACCTCGACGACAACGCCCTCGCACCCTGCCTCGTTGAAGTAGTCGCCCACCGTATACGGGCCAACGGTATCCTCGCCAAA